>CACYDN010000246.1 GCA_902773185.1 uncultured Lachnospiraceae bacterium
ATACACATTTATGTGGTATCCTGTTTGACGAGCCCGCATCATTGAGCAAGCTTGCTTGCGAAATGGAGAAGGCGAGTCATCAGGATATACATTTATGTGGTATTGTGTTATAAATAGGTATACCAGTATCAATCGGGAGGGTGGGGTCTTGAAGAAGCCGGAGCTGACAACGCTTTGTTACATAGAACATTACGGAAAGTACCTGATGCTTCACCGGGTGAAGAAAAAGAATGACATCAATCATGATAAGTATATTGGCGTGGGCGGCCATTTCGAATACGGCGAGAGTCCGGATGACTGTCTGCTCCGGGAAGTGAAGGAAGAAACCGGACTTACACTGACCGTCTACCGGGCAAGAGGTATCGTAACCTTTATCTACGGGGATGCTTCCCGTCCGGAGGATAGAATTGTAGAGTATATGCATCTCTACACGGCGGACGGTTTTTCGGGAAGTTTAACGGTCTGCGATGAAGGCGAGCTTGTCTGGATCGATAAAAAGGATGTGTACAATCTTCCAATCTGGGAGGGGGATAAGATCTTCTTTCGCCTTTTGGAAGATCGGGATGACTACTTTTCGCTGAAGCTGGTATATTCGGAAACGGATGAACTGATTGACGTTCGGCTCAATGGACAGCCTGTGAACTTTAAGAGTTGGTAGAATTAAACTTGATACGACGCGCAATCCCCTCTGCTTTAGCTGAGGGGAGTGTCATATATTCAAACTTGCTTCAAAATATCCATGATAAAATAAAAAAAGATACAAAGGAAATGATCATGTTTGCTCAGGAAAATCAAAAAGTAACCGGAACCACAGAGGTTTATGGTATTATCGGTGATCCGATCCGGCACACCCTTTCGCCGGCCATTCATAATACGCTTGCAGAGCTTTTGGGAGAGAATCTTACGTATGTACCGTTTCCGTTGGAAAAGGGCAGAGTTTCCGCCGAAACCGGATCGGATATGCAGACGGTGCTGGCAGCGGCTCACGCGCTTGGCATTCGCGGGATGAATGTTACGGTTCCTTATAAAGAAGCGGTTATTCCATGTCTTGCACTTGTCGATCCTCTGGCGGAGCGGATTGGCGCAGTGAATACCCTCAGATGGACGGAAGAAGGATATGTGGGCTATAATACTGACCTTCCGGGCCTCAGGCGTGCTCTTTCCGCCCGATTTTCCGGAGAAGAAGGGAAGATGTTTACCGGCAGAAAAGCAGTTGTTCTGGGAGCGGGTGGAGCGGCCAGAAGTGTTCTGATGATGCTGCTTCTGGATGATGTACAGGAAATCCGTCTGTTTAACAGGAGTCCTGAGAAGGCTGAAAAGCTTGCGTCTGAAATGAATGCCAAATTCACAGGAAACCGTGTGATTCCGATGGCGGCAGATGCTTACCATAAGCTTCCGGCCGGAGAATACATATTCTTCCAGTGTACATCCCTTGGTCTGAAACCGTGTGACGGACTTCTCATCGAGGATGAGGCGTTTTACAGGAATGCCGTATTTGGATATGATCTGATCTACAACCCGGCGGAAACTCCGTTTACAAAGCTGCTTGGGCGTCTGGGGATCCCGGTGGAAAACGGTCTTTCCATGCTTCTCTATCAGGGAATCATTGCTCATGAGATCTGGAAGCTTGGTTATAATGAGGAGAATAAAGATAACAGAAATGAATCGGATAATGTAGGCATCGCTGCTAAAGAGCAAAAGCGGAAAGTGATTCCGCAGGAAATCTGCGGAAGAGTGATGACAACGCTGAAGCGTGAGCTTTACGGAGAAAACCTTGTGCTGATCGGCTATATGGGAGCCGGAAAAACCTCGGTCGGAAAGACTCTCGCAGAAAAGACCGGCAGAGCTTTTATCGATACGGATGAGCTGATCGTGGAAAAAGCGGGAATGACGATCCCCGAGATTTTTGATCGGGAAGGCGAAACGGGCTTCCGAAACAGGGAAACATCTGTTCTGGAAGAGCTTCGAAATACGGTTTCTCACGCGGTGATCGCTACAGGCGGCGGCGCAGTATTGAAATCGGTTAACCGTAAATATCTTATGGAAACCGGAAAGACATTTTTCCTTTCTGCAGAGGATGAAACCGTATATCAAAGGGTCGGTACGGGAGAGGGAAGACCGCTTCTTTCCGGAACGGATGAGCTGCTTAGCAAAATTCAAAAAATGCAGAAGGAACGCCGTCCCTACTATGAATCGGCAGCCGCGTATTCGGTCATAACCGATCAAAAATCGGTAGAGGAGATTACGGATGAAATCCTGAAAATATTCACGGAAAATAGCGGATCGTTACGCTGAAAAATGTAAAATTATATAAAAATATGGATCGGGATTTATCGCTTTTCATGCCTTGCATCTTGTTATAAACTGTGCTAAACTGTTAAGGATTGTGGGCGTGACTCTCCGAGACTACTCAAAAGAGCTTCACTGGACTGATTGCTTTACACCACATGTGGAGCTTTTTTGAGTTGTTTCGGCGCTCGTGTCCGCAAAATATAATAAAATAAGGAGAAACCCTATGTACAAGAAATTCGAAATGGACCTTGCGGGTAAGCATCTCGTTGTAGATGTTGATCGCGTGGGCAAGCAGGCGAATGGCGCAGTTCTGATGCATTACGGTGATACGACCGTGCTCAGTACGGCAACAGCTTCCAAAGAACCGAGAGACGGTATCGATTTCTTCCCGCTTTCCGTAGAATACGAGGAGAAAATGTATTCCGTAGGAAAGATTCCCGGCGGCTTTAACAAGCGTGAAGGAAAGGCTTCCGAAAATGCGGTTCTGACCAGCCGTGTCATTGACCGTCCCATGCGTCCGCTTTTCCCGAAGGACCTTCGGAACGATGTTACGCTTGACAACCTTGTTCTTTCCGTAGATCCCACCTGTGCGCCCGAACTTGTGGCCATGCTGGGTTCTGCCATCGCTACATCCATTTCCGATATTCCCTTTGACGGCCCCTGTGCTATGACACAGGTTGGTATGATCAACGGTGAGTTCGTATTCAACCCCGGTCAGGATGAGAAGGCTGTTTCCGACCTGAAGCTGACCGTTGCATCCACAAGAGAAAAAGTGATCATGATCGAAGCAGGCGCCAACATCATTCCCGAAGAGAAGATGCTGGAAGCCATCTTTGCTGCGCATGAAGTAAACCTGGAAGTGATCAAATTCATCGACACCATTGTGGCTGAGTGCGGAAAAGAGAAGTTCTCTTACACCAGCTATGCGGTTCCGGAAGATCTGATGGCTGATATCAAGACTGTCATTCCGCCGGAGCAGATGGAAGAGGCTGTCTTCACCGATGACAAGCAGAAGAGAGAAAAGAATATCGATGCCTTCAAGGATATGCTGAAGGAAAGATATGCAGATAACGAAGAGTGGCTCGGTATGCTGGGCGATGCGCTGTATCTGTATCAGAAGAAGACTGTCCGCAAGATGATCCTGAAGGATCACAAGCGTCCGGACGGAAGACGTCTGGATCAGATCCGTCCGCTTTCCGCTGAGGTTGACCTGATCCCCAGAGTACACGGTTCCGCTATGTTCACAAGAGGACAAACACAGATCTGCGACATCGTTACCCTGGCTCCGCTTTCCGAAGCACAGAGAATCGATGGTCTGGACAGCAACGTGACCACAAAGCGTTATATCCATCATTATAATTTCCCGTCCTATTCCGTAGGTGAGACAAAGGTCAGCCGTGGACCGGGACGTCGTGAGATCGGACACGGTGCTCTGGCTGAGAGAGCTCTGCTTCCGGTACTTCCTTCCGAGGAAGAGTTCCCGTATGCAATCCGTGCGGTATCCGAGACCTTTGAGTCCAACGGTTCCACATCCATGGCTTCCACCTGTGCATCCTGCATGTCCCTGATGGCAGCAGGTGTTCCGCTGAAGGCTCCCGTAGCAGGTATTTCCTGCGGTCTGGTAACCGGCGATACCGATGATGATTATGTTGTACTTACCGATATCCAGGGTCTGGAAGACTTCTTTGGCGACATGGACTTCAAGGTAACAGGTACCAAAGAGGGTATCACAGCAATCCAGATGGATATCAAGATTCATGGTCTGACACCCGCCATCATTAAGGAAGCAATTGCAAGGGCAAGAGAGGCTCGCCTCTTCATCATGGATACCTGCATGCTGCCCTGCATCCCCGAACCGAGAAAGCAGCTGAATGAGTATGCACCGAAGATCGTATCTCTGCAGATCGATCCGGAGAAGATCGGTGAGGTGATCGGCCAGAGAGGCAAGACCATCAACAGCATTATTGAAGTAACCGGCGCAAAGATTGATATCGATGATGACGGTATGATCTCTGTATGCGGTACCGATCAGGAAGGCATTGACAATGCTCTGAAGCTCATCCACCTGATCGTTGATCCGATCGAAATCGGAAAGACCTATGTCGGAACCGTTGTCCGCATCAAGGATTTTGGTGCGTTTGTACAGCTGACACCGAACAAGGACGGTTTGATCCACGTTACAAAGCTCGCAGATCACTATGTAAAGCGTGTTGAGGATGTGGTAAAAGAAGGCGATGAGGTTCGCGTAAAGGTTATCGGTATCGATAACATGGGCAAGATCAGTCTGTCTCTTAAGGACGCTGATCCGGAGTAATGTGATTCATACCCGGAAACGGCTGTTTCCGGGTACTGTTTAAAAAGCTGTGCGGAATATCGTTTCCGCCTGATCATAAATTTGTATATCAAGGGGGACACGCCTATGCAATATGGGTTTTTCGATGAAGAACGTAAAGAGTATGTGATCACGCGTCCTGATACACCGGCACCCTGGGCCAATTATCTGGGTTCACCGGAATACGGTGCGATTATTTCCAACAATGCCGGCGGTTACAGCTTTGTGAAATCCGGTGCGAACGGCCGGGTTCTCCGGTATGTGTTCAACCAGTTTGACCGTCCGGGCCGTTATATGTATATCCGTGACAACGAGTCAAAGGATTTCTGGTCTGCATCCTGGCAGCCGGTAGGAAAACCGCTCGATACCTATAAGAGTGAAGTCCGTCATGGTACGGCGTATTCCAAATTCCATGCGGAATATGACGGTATTGCTTCGGATGCTCTTTACTATGTTCCGCTGGATCAGACCCATGAGGTTTGGCGCCTTACGGTAAAAAATACAACCGATAAAGCCAGAAGCCTTACCCTGACCGGTTATGCCGAATTTACCAACAACGGTAACTATGAGCAGGATCAGGTAAACCTGCAGTATACGCTGTTTATTTCCCGTACCTTCTTCAAGGAAGATAAGATTCTTCACATGATCAATGAGAATGTGAGAAAGTCCATCAACGGCGATACAGCGGATATCCGTCTCTTTGGTCTGGCCGGTGCGCCGGTTTCATCCGCCTGCGGTGATAAGCAGTGCTTCCTGGGCAATTACCGGGATTATGCAAATCCCATCGGCGTGGAAAGCGGTGATCTTGGCGGAGAAATGTGCTTCAACGAAAATCCCTGCGGTGCGCTTTCCTGCGTAGTAGAGCTTGCACCGGGCGAGGAAAAGACGATTGCCTTTATCCTCGGACAGAAGAATGAAGAAGAGTCAAATGCGCTGCTTCAGGCTTATGCGGATACCAAGGCAAAGACGGATGCGGATTATCAGGAAATCGTGAATTTCTGGCATGAGGAACTTGGTCACTTCCAGGTGAAGACACCGAGTCCGGAATTCAACGCGATGATCAATACGTGGAATGCGTTCAACTGCTTCATGACTTTTATCTGGTCCAGAGCGGCATCGTTTATTTACTGCGGTCTCCGGAACGGCTATGGCTACCGTGATACCGTGCAGGATATTCAGGGTGTGATCCATTTGGATCCGGAAGCGGCAGAGGAGAAGATCCGCTTCATGCTTTCCGCACAGGTGGATAACGGCGGCGGACTTCCGCTTGTTAAGTTTACCCACAATGCAGGACATGAGGATACACCGGACGATGAGTCCTATGTACGGGAAACCGGTCATCCGGCTTATCGTGCGGACGATGCGCTCTGGCTGTTCCCCACAGTTTACAAATATATTTCCGAGTCCGGAAATCTGGATTTCATTGATCAGGTGATTCCTTATGCAAATAAGGATGAGGGAACGGTTTACGATCATTTGAAGAGAGCAATCGATTTCTCCATGAATCATCTGGGCGCACATGGTATGCCGGCCGGTCTTCATGCAGACTGGAATGACTGTCTGCGGCTTGGAAAACAGGGTGAATCCACCTTTGTTGCATTCCAGCTTTATTATGCATTTACCATCATCCGTCAGTTTGCTGAATATAAGAAGGATGATGCATACATTACCTATGTGAATGGTCTCCAGGAAAAACTGGGAAGCACTCTGCAGGAGCTTTGCTGGAACGAAGACCGTTTCATCCGTGGTTTTACAGAGGCGGGCGAAGTAATCGGCCGTCGGACGGATCCGGAAGCTTCCATGTGGTTGAATCCGCAGAGCTGGTCAGTTATCAGTGGTTTTGCTTCCAAAGAGCAGGCAGAGCTTGCACTTGAAAGCGTAAATCGTGAGCTGAACACCGAGTATGGCGTTATGCTGATGGATCCGCCATATCGGGATCATGCATTTGACGGAGCGCTCATGCTGCTCTTCAATGCATCCACAAAGGAAAACGGCGGTATTTTCTCACAGCCCCAGGGCTGGATCATTCTGGCTGAGGCACTTATGGGTCACGGTAACAGGGCATTTACCTACTTTATGGAGAATGCACCGGCTGCCATGAACGATAGGGCGGAAGTGAGAGTACTGGAGCCCTATTGCTACGGTCAGTTTACCGAAGGTAAGAGAAGTCCGCATTTCGGCCGAGCACATGTACACTGGCTGACAGGTACGGCATCTACCGTTATGGTAGGCTGCGTAGAGGGTATTCTGGGTATGCGCCCCGATTTCGGCGGTTTGAAGATTGCACCGTCCATTCCCTCTGACTGGAAGGAATTTGAAATCGATAAGGATTTCCGCGGCAGTCATCTGCATATTACCGTACAAAATCCTGACGGTAAGGAATCCGGCTTTACGAAGATGGTCCTGAACGGGAAAGAACTGGATTCACCTTATATCCCGGCAAAGGATCTGGAGAAGGAGAACGAAATCCTTCTTGTACTGTAAGAATCATATGTCCAAAGGTGTTTGAAAATGCCCGCATGTATTGCGGAATTTGAATAAACGCTGTTGGCAGAGAAGAGGTTGTTAATTTGGCACAGTCGACTGGTAAAAAGAGTACAGGTAGCAGGAGCGTTGCCGGAAGCAGAAATGCTTCGGGAAACAGAGCTGCGGCAAACCGCAGAACGACTGCGAATACCCGTAAGATGCAGGATACAGGGGAGAGGGCACCTCTCCCCCCTGAACGGGTCCGCGAAATCTATCTGTATGTATATCTGGCGATCACCGTTTTTCTGATCTGTGGCACCTACGGTGTCTGTGGCGTGTTTGGAAAGGCTGTTTCCGGCTTTTTCTTCGGTCTGTTCGGAAAAACGTTTTATGTTTTACCCATTGCAGCATTTATTGCCATTGCATTCCTGCTGGCGAATGGTCCGAAGAAAAAACTCATCTGGACCATTTCCTGGTGTGCAGTGCTTTTTTTGCTGTTCGGTTTTATCTTCCAGCTGATCGCGGGCACCGAAGGAATGACGGCAAAAGTGCTGTATCAGCTCGGATACAAGAATCATAAGGGTGGCGGATTTATCTTCGGCGGTATCCTTGTTATGATCGCAAAGGTGATCGGAAAAGCAGGGGCAATCATTGTGACCATCCTGCTGTTTGCAATTTCAATCATTCAGATTACCGGTATCAGTCTGCTCCATCTGTTTAAAAATCTGTTTTCCTTTGATTTCCGTGATGTGGAAAACTATGAGCAGACCTATGAGGATGAGTATAAGAAAAACCGGGAGAAGACGGGCCGGGAGAGACGTCAGGCAAAGCGTGCGGCTTCGGATGCGTATGATCTTCCCCTGCCTGCGGCAGGTGAGGTACCGGAGCGTCCGATCTTAGATAATATTGTTGTCTATGAACAGGATCCGACAATCCCGGAGGAAAAGCCGAAGCGGAAAAAAACCGCAAGGCCGAATAAGAAAGTACATAATGAAGAGATGGTTGAGCTTACGCCGCCGGATCTGGACCTTCAGAGTCCGATTCCCAACGTAGCGTGGGCGCCGGCACAAACACCGGAGCAGGATGAAACGGAAACGGTAGATTCTACAGCCGAGACACCGTTTGCTTCCGCAACGAAGAAACCGCAGCGGATTGATGTTCGTCCGAAGGATTTCTTTGACCTGAAACCCGACAGCCGGACGTATGCGGATCCGCTCGGTGATGAAACAGGCGTTTCGTCAACGGACCTTCTGGTGCATGACGATCTCTTTAACGAAGATCTTCCCGAAATCGACGAACCGGTTTATAAGACGCCCGATTTTCTGAAAAAGAGCCAGCAACAGGCTGCCGATAATGGCAAGAGGCCCGGCAGCGATGTGAAGTATACACCGCCGGTTTCCGTAAAAAAAGCTGAAGAAGCTCCTGCCTATGTGGATGATGACATTCCCGAAGAGGCGCCGCAGACCGAAGAAAAGGTGACGGCAAAGGATAAGGCACAGGCTTCAGCAGAGGTATCGAAGGAAATATCCGAAAAGAAAGAGGTTCCGAAAAAGCCTTACGTATTCCCGCCGGTTAAACTGCTTTCCATGGGAAAGGGCGGCGGCAGTCTGAAAAACGATGCAGCTGTCAGGGATACGGCAATCAAGCTGAAGCAGACACTGGAAAGCTTCGGCGTAAATGTAACGATTACAAATTACAGCTGCGGTCCCCGTGTTACACGGTATGAGATTCAGCCCGAACAGGGTGTGAAGGTCAGCCGTATCGTTAATCTGGCAGATGATATCAAACTGAATCTTGCTGCGGCGGAAATCCGTATTGAAGCACCCATTCCCGGCAAAGCAGCAATCGGTATCGAGGTCCCGAACTCCGAAAGCCAGAGTGTATGCTTCCGTGACCTTATTGACAACGATGTCTTCCGGAAATTTAAATCCGGTCTGGCCTTTGCAGTCGGAAAAGATATCGGCGGACAGCTGATCATCACCGATATTTCCAAGATGCCGCATCTTCTGATTGCAGGTTCAACGGGAAGCGGTAAATCCGTCTGCATCAATACCATTGTGATGAGTATTCTTTATAAGTCCGCACCGGAGGATGTGCGGATGATCATGGTTGACCCGAAGATGGTTGAGCTTGCTGCCTATAACGGCATTCCGCATCTTCTGATTCCGGTTGTGACCGATCCGAAGAAGGCAGCCGGTGCACTGAACTGGGCGGTTGTTGAAATGACACGCCGCTATAAGCAGTTTGCGGAATACAATGTCCGGAACATTCAGGGCTTCAACCAGAAGGTGGAAGAGCTGGGCGAGGATCCGGAGAAGTGCTTCCGAAAGCTGCCCAGAATTCTCGTGATCGTGGATGAGCTGGCTGACCTGATGATGGTTGCCCATAATGAGGTGGAAGATTCCATTGTCCGGCTTTCTCAGCTGGCCCGTGCGGCGGGTATCCATCTGGTAATCGCTACGCAGCGGCCTTCCGTGGATGTTATTACAGGACTGATCAAAGCGAATGTACCTTCCCGTATCGCCTTTAAGGTATCCTCCGGTGTCGATTCCCGGACGATCCTCGATATGGTTGGGGCTGAGAAGCTCCTCGGAAACGGTGATATGCTTTTCGCACCGGCCGGTACGCCCAAACCAATCCGTGTACAGGGTGCCTTTGTTTCGGATGAAGAGGTTGTGGCGGTTACGGATTATATAAAGAAACATTGTGGGGATGCTGCATACGATGATACCGTTTCTTCATCGATTGATAATGCTTCTGCATCCGGCGGCAGCGCCGGCGGTTCTGCGGGAGGCGCAGCGGTTGAGGAAGAGGAAAAATACGATGAGTATTTTGAGGATGCCGGCCGTCTTGTGATTGAGAAGGAAAAAGCGTCCATCGGTTATCTGCAACGTGTATTCCGAATCGGATTCAACAGGGCTGCCCGGATCATGGATCAGCTCGCGGAAGCCGGCGTTGTCGGCCCCGAAGTCGGTACCAAACCGAGAGAAATCCTCATGACGATCAGCGAGTTTGAGGAAATGATGCAACTGTAAGCAGATACGACAACTGGGAAGCACAGATTTCGGAATGCTTGCATTCAGAAATCTGTGGTTTGCAGTTGTAGCAACGCTGCGCAGCAGGGTTGCGTAAAACCACATCAACAAAGTATCTGCGTACACTTCATATATAATTTGAAATATTTAGGAGAATCTACATGACAGATCTTGAAATTGCTCAGCAGGCGGAAATGCAGGATATCTGTGAGGTGGCCGCATCCCTTGGCCTTACCGAACAGGATCTGGAGCGTTACGGCAATCATATTGCCAAGCTCAGCGATGCATGTCTTAAGAAGGCGGAAGAGAACCCTTCGGGAAAACTGATCCTTGTCACAGCCATCAATCCCACACCTGCGGGAGAGGGAAAAACAACTGTGACCATCGGTCTCGGAGATGCGCTCCGGCTTCGGGGAAGAAAGACTGCAATCGCCCTTCGGGAGCCTTCCCTTGGTCCCTGCTTCGGTATCAAAGGCGGTGCTGCCGGCGGCGGACATGCACAGGCAGTCCCCATGGAAAAATTGAATCTGCATTTTACAGGTGATATTCATGCCATTACGGCAGCGAATAACCTTCTTTGTGCCATGCTGGATAACCATCTGCAGCAGGGAAATGCTCTTCAGATCGATCCTGACAGGATTGTGGTGAAGCGCAGCGTGGATATGAATGACAGGGCGCTCAGAAATGCCGTGATCGGTCTCGGAAAGCGGACTGACGGTGTGGTACGTGAAGATCATTTCTGCATAACCGTGGCAACAGAGGTTATGGCAATTCTTTGTCTGGCAAAGGATATATTTGATCTGAGAGAGCGGCTTTCTCGTATTATCGTTGCCTATACTTACAAGAATGAACCGATTACTGCCGGTGATCTGAAGGCGGCCGGTTCCATGACAGTGCTTCTCAGTGATGCCATTCGGCCGAATTTGATTCAGACACTGGCACATACACCTGTATTTGTACATGGCGGACCCTTTGCCAATATTGCACATGGCTGCAACAGTCTTCGGGCAACAAGGGCTGCACTTCATCTTGCGGATTATGTGGTAACGGAGGCAGGCTTCGGTGCGGATCTCGGCGCCGAGAAATTCCTGGATATCAAGTGTCGGATCGGTGGTCTGACACCTTCTGCCATCGTTCTTGTGGCTACAGCCAGAGCGCTGAAATATAACGGCGGCGTTTCGAAGGATCAGGCAGGTGAGCCCAATATGGAAGCCCTGGAGAAGGGTGTTTGCAATCTGGGCAAGCATATTGAAAACTTAAAAAAATACGGTGTTCCGATTGTGGTGACCGTAAACCACTTTATAACGGATACAGACGAAGAAATGGCGTTTCTGAAGCAGTATGTGGAAAATGCCGGATGTACCTTTACGATTTCCCATGTATGGGAAAAGGGCGGAGAAGGCGGACTGGAACTGGCGGAGGCTGTTGAGAAGGCTGCTAATGAGTCTTCCGATTTTCATCATCTCTATCCTGCGGAAATGTCCCTTCGGGAGAAAATCGAGACCATTGCCCGTGAGATTTATGGTGCGGATGGCGTTGATTTTGCGGATGGTACGGAAAAGACCGTGCAGCATCTCGAAGAAATGGGATATGGCAGTCTTCCTGTCTGTGTGGCAAAAACACAGTATTCTCTGTCGGATGATCCGAAGAAACTGGGACGTCCTTCCGGCTTCCGTATCACAATTCGTGAGGTATATGTATCGGCAGGCGCCGGTTTTGTGGTTATGATCGCAGGCAGCGTCATGGTTATGCCGGGACTGCCGAAGGTACCTGCCGCAGAAAAAATCGATATTGATGCGGATGGGAATATCGTAGGACTGTTCTGATGCACATGTGTTTTAATATCGCAGAAATATATACCCGGCTTTCTGCCGGTTTCATTCAGATATACAGTTTCACTTGAATAAAATAGATTTTTATGAAGTTGAGTATAACCCCGGAGGATTAATAAAATGGCACAGATCATTGACGGAAAAAAGATATCTACGGAGCTGAAGGATGATGTTCGTGTTGAAATCGAAGCACTGAAGGAAAAGGGAATCGAGGTTGCCCTTGCTGTCATCCTGGTTGGACAGGATCCAGCGTCTACCGTATACGTAAACAACAAGAAAAAAGCTTGTGAATATACCGGAATTAAATCCGTATCCTACGAGCTTCCGGAGGAAACAACGGAAAGCGAGCTTCTCGCACTCATCGATCAGCTGAATCAGGATGATGCCATCCATGGCATTCTTGTGCAGCTTCCGCTGCCGAAGCATATCTCCGAAAAGGAAGTGATCCGCCGGATTTCTCCGGATAAGGATGTGGACGGATTCCACCCGGAGAGCGTCGGCCGTCTCAGTATCGGTGAACCCGGCTTTGTAAGCTGTACTCCCGCCGGCATCATTGAGCTTCTGAAGCGCAGCGGTGTGGAGATTGCCGGAAAGCATGCTGTTGTGATCGGTCGGAGCAATATTGTCGGAAAACCCATGGCTATGCTTCTTCTGCGCGAGAATGCTACAGTAACTGTTTGCCATTCCAAAACGCAGAATATCCGTGAGCTGACAAAACAGGGCGATATCCTCATTGCAGCTGTCGGACAGCCCCGGATGATCGATGCTTCCTATGTAAAGGAAGGCGCAGTCGTGATCGATGTCGGAATTCACCGGACGGGAGAGGGAAAGAAGCTCTGCGGTGATGTAGACTATGACAGTGTATTCCCGGTTGCCGGAATGATCACACCTGTTCCGGGCGGTGTTGGTCCCATGACCATTGCCGGTCTGATGAAGAATTGTCTGGAAGCGGCAAAGCTCCGGGAAGAATTATAGAATTTGTATAGTTGTAGGAAGTAACATACAGGAAAAACAAAAAGGGTTGTTATGAATCAGGACTTTACCGTTTGCCTGGTTTCTCTGGGCTGTGAAAAAAATACCTGTGACAGCGAGAAGATGCTGCATATCCTGGCTGAACGAGGCTACAGACTCACGGATGATCCGGAAGAAGCGGATGCTGCGGTTGTGAATACGTGCTGCTTTATCCAGTCCGCAACGGAAGAAAGTTTGGATACACTCTTTGAGCTGGCATCCCTGAAACAGGGAAGGCTGCAGTTTCTGGTTGCGGCCGGCTGCATGGCAGAACGATTTAAGAATGAGATCATGTCCGATCTGCCTGAGGTGGATGCGTTTATCGGGACGGCTTCTCTTTCGGCCATTGCAGATGTTCTGGACAGGCTTCGGGGAGAAACTGAGACATCGGAACCCGAACCCCGTGCGGAAACGGAAGAATCGGAGCGTACGAACAAAGATCATTCAAACGGAAAGGTCACCGTTTACCATGAGCTGGAACATCTGGCTGAGGACCTTGGCGGTGTGAAACGGGCAGTATCCCAGCGCCCATATACAGCATATCTGAAGATTGCGGATGGCTGTGACAAACGTTGTACCTATTGTGCCATACCTCTTTTTAAGGGCAGTTTTCACAGCGTTCCGATGGAAAATCTTCTTCAGGAAGCAAAGGAACTGGTGCAAAACGGTGCGCGTGAGCTGATTTTGGTCGCCCAGGAGACATCCGGATACGGAAAAGACCTGTACGGTGAAAAAAGCCTGCATATCTTACTGAAAAAGCTTGCCGAGATTTCTGATTTGCATTGGATCCGTCTGCTTTATGTATATCCGGAGGAGCTTTATCCCGAGCTGATCCGGGAAATGGCGGAGAATCCCAAAGTGCTGCATTATCTCGATCTGCCACTCCAGCATACCGAAAGCGATATCCTGAGAAGGATGGGCAGAAGAGTTACCAAAGAAGATGTTTACCGGATCATAAACAATCTGAGAAAAGCTATGCCGGATATTACCCTTCGGACAACACTGATCACCGGTTTTCCGGGAGAAACCGAAGAGGAGCATGATGCACTTCTCGAGACGCTTCGGGAACTGTCCTTTGATCACCTCGGTGTTTTTGCGTATTCGCAGGAGGAAGGGACGGCTGCGGCGAGCTTTCCGGATCAGATTCCGGAGGAAATAAAAGAAGAAAGAAAAGAGGCAATCATGCTTTTGCAGCAGGAGATTGCCCAAAATAATAAAGATAAGCTGATCGGTGAGGAGATGGAAATCCTGATAGAGGGTTATCTCCCGGATGAGGGCGTATATGTTGGCCGCACGCAAAAAGATGCGCCGGATGTGGACGGTCTTGTATTTTTGACCTGCAGCCATGACCTCATTTCCGGAAGCTTTGTCAGAGGCAGGGTCACAGATGCATCCTGCTATGATCTTTATGCCGAAATTGTGGAGGAACTGGAATGAATCTGCCGAACAAAATCACATTATTTCGTGTATTTCTGATCCCGGTATTTCTGGTATTCTTAATGGTACCCGATATACCAAACGGAAACTGGATTGCCATGGGGATATTTATCGTGGCTTCTCTATCCGATATGGTGGATGGAAAGATTGCAAGAAAATACAAGCTGGTAACGGATTTTGGTAAGTTTATGGATCCCCTTGCGGATAAACTTCTGGTTTGCAGTGCGCTTATTGCACTGATCGAACTGGGTAAGATTCCCGCCTGGGTTGTGATCGTGATCATAGCCAGAGAATTTGCTATCAGCGGTTTTCGGCTTGTCGCGGCCGATCAGGGCGTTGTGATCGCTGCCGGATGGTGGGGCAAGATCAAAACCACCGTACAGATGGTCATGGTCATTGTTCTCATTGCCGATATCGGCGGAAAACCCATGCATATCGTGGAACTCGTTCTCATTTATGCCGCTTTGGCGCTGACGATTATTTCCATGCTGGATTATTTTATACGGAACAGGTCTGTTCTTTCCACGGAAAAGTAATAGAAACATCGCTTTTTCGGTTGAAATGAAAAGATAAAAGTAATACAATACGAAATGTATGACTTGAAAGACTCAGAATAACAAGATACGGAGGAAGTGCAATATGAGTGAAAAGCAACCTTTGACTGCGGCTGAACGGATCAGCTCCCTTCTGGATCCCGCAAGCTTTGTGGAGACGGGCGCGTATATCACGGCCCGGAGTACAGACTTCAATCTCTCCGCTGACAGCACACCCGGAGACGGTGTACTCACCGGCTACGGTCTGATCGACGGAAGACTGGTCTATGTATACAGCCAGGATGCTGCTGTTCTCGGCGGCGCAGTTGGTGAAATGCATGCCAAGAAGATTGCGGGTCTTTATAATCTGGCTATGAAAACAGGGGCTCCCGTAATCGGACTTCTGGATTCGGCCGGACTTCGTCTTCAGGAAGCAACAGATTCTTTATCTGCTTTTGGCAGAATCTTCCAGAAGATGACCATGGCATCCGGCGTGATCCCGCAGATTACAGCAGTGTTCGGTACCTGCGGCGGCGGAGCAGCCATCCTTTCTGCACTTTCCGACTTTACATTCCTGGAGGAAAAGAATGCTTCTCTCTTTGTCAACAGCCCGAATGCGCTGGATGGCAACTATGCTGAGAAGCTGGATACCTCCAAGGCAGATTTCTTAAATCAGAATACACCGCTTGCCGACAGAACTGCTGCCGGTGATGAGGCAGTCCTTTCTGACATTCGTACCCTGATCTCCATGCTCCCTGCCAATAACGGCGAAGAAGCTGTTGACGTTTGTGAGGATGAGATCAACCGGACAATCCCCGATATTGAAACACGTAAAGATGATGCAAGAGCTCTTGCTGCTGATATCGCAGACGATAATCAGTACTATGAGATCAAGAAAGAATTCGGCGTTGACGTGACAACCGGTTTCTTCCGGATGAACGGTGCAACGGTTGGTTTCCTTGGAAATCAGGAAAACACCCTTTCCGTAGAAGGACTTGCCAAGGCAGAGAGTCTTGTAAAGTTCTGTGATGCTTTCTCCATCCCGGTTGTTACACTTACCAACGTAAAAGGTTTTGCTGCAACCGTAGAAGAAGAGAAGGGGATTGCTGCGGCGGCAGGACGTTTTGCCGGTGTTATGGCTGAAACCTCCAGCCCCAAGGTAAATGTGATCGTAGGTGATGCCTTCGGTTCCGCATACACCATCTGGAATTCCAAATCCGTCGGTGCCGATATCGTTTACGCCTGGAAGGGTGCCAGAGTCGGCATGATGGATCCGGAGATGGCTGTAAAGATCATGTATCAGGATGAAATCGCAGCAGCAGGGGATACCCTGGCGGTCATCGCTGAGAAAAAGAAGGAATATGAAGCACTGCAGGCCAGCGCTGAGAGTGCGGCAAGACGCGGCTATGTGGATGATCTGATCGAACCGGATGCCACAAGAAAGCGTGTGATCGCTGCTCTGGAAATGCTCAGCACCAAGAGGGAAGAAAGACCCTGGAAAAAGCACATGAGCATATAGAAAGGAGATAGTCATGAAGAAGAAATTATTTCTTTTGCCGCTCCTTTTGCTCCTGCTTGCGCTGACTGGTTGTTCTCTTTCCGATGACAAAAAGAACTTTGAATATGACGAAGATGTCATGGCTGCCGAGACAAGGCAGTATATCCTGCAGCTCTATGATATGAACGATACCGAGTATGATTATTATATCAACGCCGGTACCGATTTCGAAAAGTCTGCAGCAAAGGGATTCCGTCAGGCGGATACAACGGATCACGTTGGAAAATTCAAGAGTATTAAGGATCTGAAGGCAGATTTTAAGAACGGATCGGAAGGACAGGTTGTCTGCTCCGTGGTCTGTGAATATGAAAAAAGAGATGTAACGGTATCCATTGCTTACGAACAGAATTATGAATTCGAAATGGAATACACACGCATCTACGATTCTGTCTACAATGAAGCAATTTCCATGAATATGAGCATCAGCGAGTACATGGAAGCTTATAATTATTACATGCAGACGAGCTATTCCACAACAAACTTTGAGCAGTTTGTTCGTGAAATGATCGTTGCAAACGGGATTTATCCCTATACGCCGGCTGAATGTGAGGTAAGTGCAAACTACTCCAAATCCGAACTTCTGAAATCAGCCGGAAAGAATACGGCGATCGGTATGATCACGGTATTCTGTGTACTGATCTTTATCTCCTTTATCATCAGCCTTCTGAAATTTGTACCGAAACTCTTCGGCCAGGGCGAGAAGAAGGAAAAGAAAGATAAGCAGGTTAGAAAGAAGCCGGAGATGGTTCCGGTGGACGACGGACCGAAGTCATCCGAGGCAGCAAAGCCTTCTGCACCGCCCGTATTTGGTGGAGAAGTGCCTGCGGTCAGCTTAGATGCAGCCATCGACGGTGTTCCGGAGGAGGAACTGATTGCTGTTATTACAGCAGCTATCCGTGCGGCTGAGGCAGAGGTATCTGCAAGAAGAGCACCTGCTTACACAGCAAGTAACGATACATTAGTTGTCAGATCAATTAGAAGGGTTAGATAATAGGAGGAAATATTACAATGAAAAATTATAGAATTACCGTAAACGGAAATGTATATGATGTAGCAGTGGAAGAGCTTTCCGGCGAGGAAGCTACCGTAAGCATGCCTGCACCGAAGAAAGCTCCGGTCAGTGTACCGAAGCCGGCAGCAGCTCCCGCGGCAGCACCTGCAGCAGGTGGGAAGGGCTCTGTTGTGATCGCAGCACCCATGCCGGGCAAAATCCTGGGCGTAAAGGCAAACGTAGGCCAGAGCGTGAAGAAGGGCGAGGTTCTTCTGATTCTGGAAGCTATGAAGATGGAAAATGAAATCGTTGCGACACAGGACGGTACGGTTGCATCTATCGATGTTCAGGTTGGTTCACAGGTTGAGTCCGGTGATACACTGGCAACTCTTAACTAAATCACGCGAAACACGGAATTAGTGTGTCTAATCTCAGGAGGAATTATCAATGTTAGACGTTCTGAAAAATCTGATGGATCAGACCGGTTTCGCGACACTGGATTGGAAGAACTATATTATGATCCTGATTGCCTTTGTCTTCATGTATCTGGCAATCGCGAAAGGGTTTGAACCCCTGCTTCTTGTACCGATCTCATTCGGTATGTTCCTGGTCAATATGTTCCCGGATATCATCAAGGAAGGCGGACTTCTGCATTACTTCTATAAGCTGGATGAATGGAGTATTCTGCCGTCGCTGATCTTCATGGGTGTAGGTGCCATGACGGATTTCGGTCCGCTGATTGCCTATCCGCCCAGCTTTATCCTGGGTGCAGCTGCCCAGTTTGGTATTTATGGTGCATATTTCCTGGCCATCGCCCTTGGCTTTACCGGCAAAGAGGCTGCGGCCATCTCCATTATCGGTGGTGCCGACGGACCGACATCCATTTTCCTGGCAGGTAAGCTGGGAATGGGCGGAACCCTTCTCGGACCGATCGCCGTGGCGGCCTACTCGTACATGTCCCTTGTGCCGGTTATCCAGCCGCCATTTATGAAACTTCTGACAACGGAAAAGGAAAGACTTGTTAAGATGCCCCAGCTTCGCAAGGTAACAAAGCTGGAGAAGATCCTTTTCCCCATCGTTGTAACACTTGTTGTAGTCATGATCCTGCCTACCACAGCACCGCTTGTCGGTATGCTGATGCTTGGTAACCTGTTCCGGGAGAGTGGTGTTGTAAAACAGCTGACGGAGACCTCCTCCAATGCGCTCATGTACATCGTTGTTATCCTGCTCGGTACCTCCGTAGGTGCAACCACCAGTGCAGAGGCCTTCCTGAAGGTAACCACGCTGAAGATCGTTGTTCTCGGTCTTGCGGCCTTCATCCTGGGTACCTGTATGGGTATAATATTCGGAAAAATCATGTATGCGGTGACGAAAGGAAAAGTCAATCCGCTTATCGGTTCGGCCGGCGTTTCAGCTGTTCCGATGGCGGCACGTGTTTCCCAGAAGGTTGCTTCGGATTACGATCCGACCAACTTCCTGCTCATGAACGCCATGGGCCCGAACGTGGCCGGTGTTATCGGTACAGCGGTCGCCGCAGGTTCGTTCTTAGCAATATTTAATGTTCACTAATTATTGAAATCGTAAAGAATAATGAGAGAAAGGAACCAAAATGTCAGAAGAGAGAAGAAAAGTCGGTATTACCGAAACCGTACTCCGGGATGCACATCAGTCTCTGATCGCAACACGAATGACTACAGAGGATATGCTTCCCATTATCGATAAGATGGACAAGGTCGGCTATCATTCCGTTGAATGCTGGGGTGGTGCTACCTTTGATGCATGCCTTCGTTTCCTGAAGGAGGATCCGTGGGTTCGCCTTCGCAAGCTGAAGGATGGCTTTAAGAATACAAAGCTGCAGATGCTGTTCCGTGGTCAGAACATCCTCGGTTACAACCATTATGCAGATGATGTAGTAGAATATTTCGTTCAGAAGTCCATTGCAAACGGTATTGATATCATCCGTATTTTCGACTGCCTGAATGATATCCGCAACCTGGAGACAGCTGTAAAGGCTGCCAACAGGGAAAAGGGACATGCGCAGGTAGCGCTTTCCTACACACTGGGTGACGCTTATACACTGGATTACTGGCGCAATATTGCCCGTGAGATCGAAGAGATGGGAGCAGATTCCATCTGTATCAAGGATATGGCAGGACTTCTTGTTCCGTACGAGGCCGAGAGACTGGTAAAGGCACTGAAGGAAGGTACAAAGCTTCCGATTCAGCTGCATACCCACTATACCTCCGGTGTTGCTGCTATGACCTATATGAAGGCCGTAGAGGCAGGCTGCGATGTCATTGACTGCGCAATGTCTCCCATGGCACTCGGTACCAGTCAGCCGGCAACGGAAGTAATGGTAGAGACCTTCAAGGGTACACCGTTCGATACCGGTCTGGATCAGCACCTTCTTGCAGAAATTGCTGATTATTTTGCACCGCTCAGAGAGAAATATATTTCCAGCGGTCTTATGAGCACGAAGGTTATGGGCGTAAATATCAAGACCCTACTGTATCAGGTACCCGGTGGAATGCTTTCCAACCTTGTATCCCAGCTGAAGGAAGCACATCAGGATGACAAGCTTCGCGACGTTCTCGAAGAGGTTCCGCGTGTTCGTAAAGACTTCGGTGAGCCGCCGCTTGTTACACCGCTCTCCCAGATCGTTGGTACGCAGGCCGTTCTGAACGTACTGTACGGTCCCGGCGGAGAGGGTGCTGACCGCTATAAGATGTTTACCCAGCAGTCCAAGGATCTTCTGGCAGGTAAATACGGTCAGACAGTTAAACCGTTCAATCCGGAAGTTCAGAAGAAGGCAATCGGTGATGTGAAACCGATCACCCATCGTCCGGCAGATGATATTCCGCCTCAGCTGGAAGAGCTGGAGAAGAAGGTTGCCGAGTACAAGCAGCAGGATGAGGATGTTCTTTCCTACGCACTGTTCCCGCAGGTTGCTACCGAATTCTTTAAGTATCGTGCTGCGCAGCAGGAGAAGATCGACCTCAGCAAGGCAGATGCAGAAAACAAGACTTATCCGGTTTAATCATATTAAAACATTTAGAATGACAGGTGCTATTATGCACCTGTCATTCTTTTACCTGCTTATATGTGTATAATAAAATAAGCATAAAACAATACAGTATATTTTGTAAGGGATTCAAAATGAAGAAGATGATAATAGT
Source organism: uncultured Lachnospiraceae bacterium (assembly GCA_902773185.1). GTDB lineage: Bacteria > Bacillota > Clostridia > Lachnospirales > Lachnospiraceae > Eubacterium_Q. The sequence goes on from CACYDN010000246.1 coordinate 20,664, forward strand.
AGGTGGTGGGGCGGCCGGACTCATGACGGCGATTCATGCTGCCTCCCGGTACCGGGTTACGGTACTTGAAAAAAACGAAAAGACAGGAAAGAAGCTGTATATCACCGGAAAGGGGCGATGCAATCTGACCAACGCCTGTACGCCGGAACATTTTCTGACGCAGGTGGTTTCGAA
>CACYDN010000247.1 GCA_902773185.1 uncultured Lachnospiraceae bacterium
AAAAAAAAAAAAAAATATGAGAATTCACAGGATCCGGAGAAGAAAAAGAAGCTGGATACTGTGAAGCAGAAGTATGATGAATTCATGCAGAAGATCAAGGCGAACCCCATCACTACGGAGGCGAAGCCGGATGTTTATCCGCTGGAAGGTTATCTGAAGGATGATATGGACATTGCCCAGGCGCTGCAGCTTCTTTACAGTATGTCGGACGTGATCTATCCGGGTGAACTTGGCGGTGACAGGTTCGTAGTAACCAGAGATGTGAACAATTATTCCGCAACGGTACTTTCCCGGTTTGCAGAGAATATCAAGGAATTTGCCAGCGAAAAAGCGGTTGGAAATCCGTTAAAGCTATGTGCGGAAAATCAGGATTTTCATGATTCACTTCGCGTGGCACTGACCATGCCGTCGAAGGATCCGGTTAAGCTGAATGAGCAGCTTGGGTTCGGCAATCAGACCACAACCGAATATCGTGATTTCAGTATTAATATGACCAATGCCATTTTACGTGGACCGGATGTTTTCTATGCTATCGACCTGTATAATCTGACCAAAACGGTAAAGAATGACGGCCCCGGAACTGTTCTGCCCGCGATCAGAAAGATTTTTGATCCCAATCAGCCGGAGGAAGTGATCGGACAGCCGGTGAAGAATGAGCAGGGTGATAAGAATACAAAGAACGATCAGGGCGAGAAGAATGATCAGGATGATAAGAATACACTGAATGATCAGAATGGTGATAATAAGGAGCCGAGTGGAGAAAACAAGGATCCGAATGGCATGAATACGGTAGTAACGAATACGGCCCAGCCGAAGGGGATTATTCAGGTCGCCCTTGAGGGATATATGAGTGTATTTAATGCCACAAACGAATTTCTGAAGTATGCCATGCAGAACGGATCTATCTTCAAATACAATGAGGGGGAAAAACTGTTTGTCTTCAATGAGCAGCTTCCCTATCTGCAGGAAAAGGCGGTAAAGGTGGCGCTTCTGGCCAAGGCGAATATTGAGAAACAGGAGGAGTACATCAGGAACAATCAGATTCCGGCCGAGAACCTCCAAATGATGCAGACAAGTCTTCAGATTGCCAAAAGCACATATACCTGTCTGGAGATGATGGCAAATGCTTATACGCAGTTCTGTATGGTTTATTCACAGCTGAAAGCAATGGCGTATGCCTGGATTGAAAAATTTGAGGCGCAGAATGCTACTCCGAATGTGGAACAGCCCAAAGAGGAAACGGAAGAAGAAAAGGCGCGTATTGCGGAAGAGGCTAAAAAGGCTGAGGAAGTCGTTGCAAGGATTGTGGCGGAAGAGGCTGAAAAGAAAAAAGCACGTCTGACCGAGGAAATCCGCAGGAAGAAGGAAGAAGAGGAAAAATCCGGCGAGAAGAAGGACGACGAAATAGAAGGCGAAGAGAAGAATCTTAACGAGAATAACGAAGAAAAAGCAAACGAAGAGAAGAAAGAAGAGGAAAAGGGCGAAGAAAAAGAAGAAAAAGAGGGCGAAGAAAAGAAAGACGAAGAAAAGGAAGAAGAGGAACTGAACCGGCTTGAGGGAGAAGCCAATGAGGAAGAGGATCCCGAACAGCTGGAAGCGGACAAAAAGCTTGTCGCCGAGATTGAGAGCATGACAAATCTCACAAATGAGGTGTGGAGAATGCTTAATCATGTGAAGGAATCCTTCGTGAAGGCAAGAAAAGATCCGTCCGTTAAAGATTATACAAAAGATGGGGAGAAGGATTATCAGAAAATGGCCGCTGCACTGGAAGAGTGCATGAAGTGGTTTGATGAGGATGATGAATCAGTAATCCATGATGCAGATAGTCTGGAAAAACTCCTCGGAAAACTGAACAAGGCGGCCGGGGAGTTTTATAAGAATCTCAAGAATAAAGAGGAGAATAATCTGAAGGAGCCCCACTACCGCTTTATAAGATGGAATAATGCCGAGTTCCTTACGCAGACGATTCCTACCTTATGCCTCACGTTGAATCGTTACAGAGGTTATCTGAATTCTTTGGATCCCGATATGCAGTACGGAAATATGCCCTTTGCTAAACTGGAAGAGATTGAAGAGGATCTGACAAAGAATGGCCGGATCAATAAATATGAGGTTGAGACGAGAGATAATTGGAACGAGAAGCGTGTTTCCGATTCCCAGGTTCTTGCATATGAAAAACTGAAGAAAATGAATCCGGCGATTGCGAAGGCATATAAGCCAAATGATCCGGACAAGACTGTGGAAAACATGCGCAAGGGAAAGAATGATGTCAGTGTAAATGTTCGTGCGGAAATCCTTGCAATCCATGAGCTGATGGATCCGATTATGAAGCCGGGGGTTACAGTGGATGAGTCACGCGCGGCGCTGGATAATTTTACACAGGAAAAGGTGACGGCGCGGACCAAGGCTCTCAGTACGGACAAAATGTTTAGCGTAGCCCAGAAATCAAAGAATGACCCGGGCAGCAATATGAAGCTTTGGAAGTGCATTGAGAAAAAGACAGGAGATCTTTCCAATAAGCTGCTGAACGATCTTCAGAATATGGGTAACATTACGGTCCAGGAAAACAAAATCGTGGATGCCTATACGCAGAAGAAGCCTCAGGAGGAAATCTGCAAGGTGGCTGCGGAAATCATGGTCAGGAAGGCGCTTATTATGCAGGAAGGCAAGAGCATTCTGCAGCGTCTGGCCATGGAGGAAAAGGAAAATGCTCTGGAGGAGCTTGTTGAGGCAGTAGCCGTTCATCTGAATAAGAATAAGAAACTGGCAGCAAAGAACGTGGATGACATGAAGCGGCGTGCGGAACACATGCTCGGCACAAATGAAGTGTCGGGTGTTCTCACGGTGATCAAGAACAAGGTGTCTAAGGATACCGTCAAGAAGGGCAAGGAATCTATGCAGAAGAAGAATCAGGATACCGCCAAGAAGGGCAAGGAATCCCCACAGAAGAAGCAGGGCACTGTCAATAAGAACACCGGGAAGAATGATGTAAAAAATGATGTAAAGAAAGGAACCAAGCCGGAGCATACAGCAAATAAATAAAACGGAATGATGTCCGGTAAAACGTATCAAGAGGAAGCAACCATATCCGATCATATGATTGGAGTGGTTGCTTTTTCGCCCGCATCACGATTCTTTTACGCCCATCTGAAACCTGTACGATCTTTTAAATTTCCCCTGATTAAAAGAGTTAACCACATCCCAACCGTTGCATTGACCGGAAGCCATAAAGCTGTCACACCTGGAGAGAATATATAGCGCGTAAAAGTAATTGACTGTCGTATCCTCCAGTGCAACTTCCCATTCCTTTCCTGACCGCTCTTCTTCTTCCAGCTCGCTGATAGTCTGCCCTTCCTTAAAATCACTGACTCTGTGGCGTTCCTGCGCGATCGTACGGACCTTTTTCCCAAATTCTCCGATCATTTGCTCCAGGACATCCTGGTCTTCCGTCGCGAGGAAAATCACATCGTATCCGTCCTTTTCCATCCATTCCCGGATTGTCGGAAGCAAGTCGTCCACTGTCGCTTGTTTCCTGGTCCCTGTCAGACCGGTACTGATATAGTCTGTTCCCCGAATCAAAATACCAAGTGCTTTTTTGTCTCCTATAATTGCATCATAATATTCATCCATCTCATCCCGGAATTCTTTCCGAAGGATAGAAGAATGGAAATCGGATGAATATCTATTCAGAAAATGTGTCGACCCAAACGGTGTCAAGTTGGAGATATAGATAGTGTTGGAGTCGTCACAATCTTCCGGGGTGGTATCTACGTGAAAATACTTTTCCGTAATGGAGCCATACCGGGTACTATCAGGCTGTAGGAAGGTCTGCCATCCAAGCTCCTGAAAGCAGTTCTGTACCTTTGTCATCCAACTCAGAATTCCACCCATACCTGTAAAATAGCAGGGAGTCAGTTCCACATACCGTACCTGTTCCAGAGGAAGATCGGTCAGCCACTGAAGCACAAAGACATTGAGAAACAGAAACTCCACACTCATTTGATCGTGCAGTCCTTCCGCGTATCCGGGACACAGTCTTTCACAGCAGAAAAATCCGTTGACCTGTTCCTTCTCGGGAAGCTTATCCACAATGTGCACTCTTTCATTCATTGTCACAAACCAGCGAATCCTCTCATCCCGGATATAAATCTGCAGCTCAGTATTTGCTAACAGGATCCGGGTCAGCACAACCGTATACTCATTAAATGTTTCAAAGAGTACTGCGTCAAAGTTCTGAAATATGTCCAGATAGAGCTTTGAAACATCGTTTTCATCGTACAGAAGAAATGGGGGAAGAATGGTTATCCCACGGGCCAGAGGATGCTCCGGAACCAGCGAATTATTTTCCACATAAACCAAGTCATAGTCCTCTCCTTCGGGATTTTTGACATGAAATGATTTCTCTCCCTTTTCGATGACAGATTTCAGTGCCCTGTGAAACACGTCTTCTCCGTGCTGAAAGGTGCGATAGCTGTTTTTTTGTTTTGGAATAATGTTAAGCATGCGCTTTTCCTCCTGGCACTTTTATGTGCGAAGGCGAGTCATCAGGATACACATTTATGTGGTATCCTGTTTGACGAGCCCGCATCATCGAGTAGG
>CACYDN010000248.1 GCA_902773185.1 uncultured Lachnospiraceae bacterium
AATTCCGGTTCCGACACACTTTCCTACGAAGGAGAGATGGTCATTGAAAATGTGACCAAGGAAGTGGATGAGGCCATCCGCGTGGCGGTCTATAAGAACGGCGAGAAAACGGTTTACGGCAAGACCAAGTCGAGCGGACAGGGCAAGGAGAAGGACTGCGATGAAGAGTTCCTTTCCGCAACCATTGTCATGCGGACAAACGGTGAGAAATTTAAGCCGAAGGACAGAGATAAGTTCACAGTCGTAATCTGGCTTGAGGGCAACGATCCCGACTGTGTGGATAAGATCATCGGAGGAACAATCAAGTTCAGTCTGAACTTCAAGATTGTGGAAACAACGTAACGCATCTCAGGTGTTAGCACGGAACTATAGATAATTAGAGTAAGGAACGGGGAAGATGAAAAAAGTATTTAGAATCATTTTGGATGTACTGGCATGGATGCTACTGATCTTTGCACTGATGATTACCCTTCTGGTTTTCGCATCCAACAAGAACAATGGGATTTCCAGCCTTTTCGGCAGGATGCCCATGAGCGTGCAATCAGACTCCATGTTGCCCACCATGAAGACGGGCGACCTCATCATTGTGAAGGAAACAGACCTCTATTCATTGAAGGTCGGTGATGTTATCACCTTCTACAGTATCGTGGATGGACGGCGTATTCTGGTGACGCACCGCATTACCGAAATCAATGAGTTTGAAAACACCCGCAGCTTTGTTACAAAGGGTGATAACAACCCCGTAGAAGACTCCCTTCCGGCATATGCCTCCGATATCGTGGGCAAGTGGACCGGCTTTAAATGGAAGGGTGGCGGAAAAGTTCTGGATTTCCTGCAGACAAAGAAGGGCTTCTTTATCTGCATCCTGATTCCGTTAGCCATCTTCTTCCTGTTTGAGCTCTATAAGTTTATTGTAGCTCTGATCCAGGCGAAGAAACCGGAAATCACCGAGGAGGAAGAGGAAGAAATCAAGCGGAAAGCGGTTGAAGAATACCTCGCCGCCCAGAAGAAGGATGCCTCGGATGCCGTAGACACGGCGAAGGAGGAGGCAAAAGAAGCGGCAGAAGCAGTCGAAGCCGCCGCCGATGCAGTCTCCGAAACAGAAAAAAACGTTTCCGAAGCCGCCTCCGCCGGTAAGGCCAACATGAACAGCAAGCTCCGCGAACGCATGGAAGACGCAGCGGAAACGGAAGAAGAGGTAGAAGAAGACTAAACAGGCTTCTGACCAAGCAGAACAATATACGATTTCTGCTGCTGAGTAGAGTTGATTGCCTTCGTGATCTGCATGCTTGCGGATCAAAAACATTCGCGAGTTTTTGAGAGCAAGCATGCAGAGACAGAAGGCAGCGTATTAGAGATGCAGCAGAAATCGGAAACACAGGCTTCGTGATCTGCATGCCTGCGGATCGAAAACATTCGCGAGTTTTCGAGAGCAGGCATGCAAAGACAGAAGCCGTAGCTATTTGAAAAAAATAAATGTAGGGGAAACGCATGAACGGCTTCTTAAAATGGTTTTTTGCCTTTATGTCCGAAATGCTCCAGGGCTTCGCCATGATGTTCCGGGGCATCGGAAACGGCTTTCTGAAAATATTCAACATAAAGGTGTACATCCGGCTGTTTAAAGAATACAGCCCGAAATTCACAGCGATATCCTGGGTGCTGGCCATCATAGCCATCATCCTGGTTGTTGCTGTGTATTTTCTTATTCTCTTGCTCATCATCATGGGCATCCGGAAGTATCTGAGATTCCGGCACTCCATCGTTTCGAACGAGGATCTTCTGGAGGAGATCACGGTTCTACAGAAGCGTGTCATGAAGATGTCCAAGGAAAAGGACGAAATCATGGCCATGAAGGTGGCGCAGTTCGGTGGCGGCGGAAACATGGTCATGAGCGGACTCACGACCGAATCGCTCGAGGGCGAGGCTGCGGAGGATATCCAACAGGCAGCCGGCGAGGAAGGTATCATCATCACGAACGACCGCCGGTTCTCCAAGCTGTTCGAGGTGGATATGTTCTACAAGAACTATGAAGCTCCGTCCTACAATAACGAGATCACACTGGAGGGAATCTGCGAGCAGTTCCGCAATTTTGCCTGCAGCAAGATGAACCTCTACTACGATATTAAGACAGTCCGGCTTTTTGTGGCAGGTATGGCCTCCACGAAGCTGATCATCCTGCAGGGTATTTCCGGTACAGGTAAAACATCACTGCCGTACTCCTTCGGTAAGTTCCTGCATGTGGATACGACAATCGCATCCGTACAGCCGTCCTGGCGTGATCGGACCGAGCTGTTCGGTTATTTCAACGAATTTACGAAGAACTTCAACGAGACCGAAGTTCTGAAACGAATTTATGACGCCAGCTACAACGACAACGTCAACCTGATCCTGCTCGACGAGATGAACATCGCCCGTATCGAGTACTACTTCGCTGAGATGCTTTCCATTTTGGAAATGCCCAACGCGGATGAGTGGGAGCTGGACCTTGTTCCCTCCGTATGGAGCTCGGATCCGGAACATCTCGATCATGGACGTCTGAAGATTCCGCAGAACATCTGGTATATCGGTACTGCGAATAACGATGATTCCACGTACGCCATCTCCGATAAGGTGTACGACCGTTCACAGCCCATCAACCTGGATGCCAAGGGTATCGCCTTTGATGCACCGGATACGCCGCCGCTTACCCTGAGCTTCTCACATTTGACAGAGCTCTTCAAGGCAGCAAACGAGCAGTATCCCGTATCTCAGGAAAATCTGCAGAAGATCCAGCAGCTGGACCTTTGGGTTATCGACAAACTCCGTGTTGCGTTTGGTAACCGTATTATCAAGCAGATGGGACTCTTTGTTCCTGTCTACGTAGCCTGCGGCGGCGAAGAGCTTGACGGTATCGATTACGTACTCGCAACCAAGATCTTCCGCAAGTTCGAGTCCCTGAACCTTGCGATGCTCCGCGACGAACTCAAGGAACTCGTCGTCTACATGAACAAATCGTTCGGCAAGGGACGCATGGCCGAGTCCATCGCGTACCTCGAACGCCTGCAGAAACTGTTCTAAGAATTGAAATGTGATGTGACTTTTATTGCATAGTAAGTGTAAGCGGCATGGAGCGTTGAGGAATGCGAGGGAACCTGTCCGAATGTCGGCGCTTAGTGATTGGCTGCCTTTGGCAGACAGAACTTAGCGTCCGTTACATGAGGACTGAGAGCGAGAGCGCGTCCCGAGCATCCTCAGCGCTACATGCCGCGTAGGTAACAATGAAGTAAGAGGTAATTCGCGTGAACGAGACCTACGGGGATTTTTATCATGAATTACAAGACGCCCTGGGGAACCTCCGGGACAACATAGTTTATGAAGACATGACCCGTCTCGTAAATGCCGGCCGTGCTACGGTGTCGCTGAACCGGAAACTGATGGAGAAATCCATCGATGTTTCCTGGGTGGAAGCCATCGAGGACGGCATGCTTCATTTGGATAATGTAGTCCGGAATCCGAGCCGCACCATCATCGATGTGGAAGAAATCGTTCCGATCGCATTGTCACGGAAGACGACAGTGGAATCCGTGAAGCATCTGGCGCAGCACACCGACCTCATCCAGAGTATCGATAAGAAGCGGGGAACCATCACCCCGTCCAAAATCCTCAATGTCCATAAAGAGGAGAGCCTTGCAACCTACGAAAACCGGTTCATCAATACGCTGATTGACCGGCTGTACCTCTTCATCATGAAGCGGTACGAAAAGCTCTCCGAGATTGAGAAGGACGAAGAGGCTTACGTGATGGAGTACACCGATGAGGTGGACGACAAGAACGGAAACATCATCAATGTCAAGCTGACCATTGATACGAAAAAGAGTCTCGAGTCGACCAACGACAGCGGTTATACCATCTGGCAGCGTGTTGAGAAGCTGAAGAAGACACTCGAGGGTTACAAGGGCTCCGAGCTTTGCCAGACGCTTGGCAATAACTATGTGCGGCCGCCCATCATGCGGACAAATGCCATCATGAAGAACGTGGACATGCGTGCATGTCTGACGCTTTGGCAGTACATCCTGGGCTATGATAAGGTCGGATACGAGATCAACGTGGAGGATACGGCCCTCCGGCCCGAGCAGAGCTACATGGGTGACCTGGAAAGCCTCATGGCAGCGAACCTGCTGCTCTTTAAATCCTATACGGATGACAACGGCACGGTAACCTATAAGCCTCTGGAAAAGAAAAAATACAAGGCCACGGAGCCGCGTGTGGTAAAGCGGTATAAGGCAGAGCTCCTTTCGGGACATTATGACCTCCATGCGGAGGAATCCGTTGGTTATGTCACGGGGGATGGTCTTGACAGCTTTATCAAGACGCTTCCGGAAGACTCCGATGATATCTTCGAGGCTATCAACCAGGCCATCGAGATCGAGCGGAATTATTACGCAGAGAAAGAAAGACTTCGCCAGGAAGAGCTGGCTGAAGAGGAACGGAAAGAGAAGGAGCGTCAGGAGCGCCAGGCACGTCTGGATGAAAAGCGCCGGATCGAGGAGGCTCGCCGCGAGGAACGTGAGCGGGTTCGTCTGGAAAAGGAAGCGGAAGAAAAGCGTGTACAGGAGATGCTCGAGCGCCGCCGCCAGGAAATCGAGGCGGAGCGGAAGGAACGTGAACGTATTGATGCTGAGCGTCAGGCGAAGATCGAAGAAGAGCGCCGCTTAGCGGAAGAGGCGAGACGCGAGGCTGCCGAGAAGGAAAAACTTCAGGCTGAAAAGAATATGATCCGGTCGAACTTCGGTGAGGCCGAGGGTATTGATACGGAAATCTTTGACCGGAAGAAGGAAAGCCGGGATAAGAAGACTGCCTTCAGTACGGTAACAGCAGCCGATATGGAAGAGGCTGAAGCGGCTGTCGAAGAGAAGGCACAGCAGGCGGAGGAGGCTGCGCAGAAGAGCGAAGAGGCCCTCCAGGCTGTAGAAGAAGCACGGGAAGCACAGGCTGAGGCCATGCAGGCAGCAGAACGTGCGGCGGCAACCGGCAACGAGGAAGCCATCCGCATGGCACAGGAACAGGTGGAACGTGCCAAAGAAGATGTGGAGCGTGCCAAGGAAGAGGCGGAGCTTGCCAAGGAAAAGGCCGAGCAGGCGGAAAAGACGCAGACCGAGCAGGCCTACGAGGATCCGCGACAGATTGCTGCCCGCATGAAGCTGGAGCAGCAAAAACGCGAGAAGGAAAACCGGGAGAAGGAGCGGGCCGCAAGGCTCCGGGCCGACCGGAAGGCTCACGAGGAGCTGCCCTTCCACGAAATCTACAAGAGATATACGAAGAACCCCATCTATGCCATTCCGAGGTTCTTCTCATGGCTTCTCTTTGTCCTGTTCGGGCGCATCCCGAAGGATACGGACAGCCCGCTGCAGAAGCGCATCCTCCGGGAGCGTGCGGAAAAGGCGCAGCAGGTCGAATACGAGAAGTCCGAGCGGGAGAAATTCCAGGTTTACTACAACAAGTATGCCACGAATTATCCCTACAATGTCAAACGGTTCTTTGCGGACCGGAAGTTCAAAAAGAAAAAGAAGAAGGAAATGGCTTCGAGACCAAAGCCTGTATTCAATCCGCCGCAGCGTACGCCTGAGGAACAGCGTGCAATTGATATGGAGATGAAGCGGCTGTACAAAGAATACCATGTTGGTATAATTGAGGCGACGAAGCGCTGGATCAAGAAGCATAAGAAGAATGCGGAAGAAGGATAATCAAAACAGCAAGGCTGAGCAGGTGGATCTAGCTGAACAGGTAGACCGGGCTGCTGAGGCTGGGAAGAAGCCGGAAAAGAAGCCTGAGAAGCGGAAAAAAAAGAAGCTTCGCGTGGTGCGAAGCATCCTCTCCTGGGTGGAGTGGTTCCTCTTCCTGGCGGTGATCGGATTTTGTGCTTACACATTTATCATGACATCGCAGGGAAAGGCGGCCCGGCTGGGTGGATATTCTCTTCTGAATATTGTCACCGGCAGCATGGAGCCGACCATCTACAAGGATGAATATGTCATTGTGAAGAAGGCGGATACTTCGAAGCTTGAGTTCGGGGACATCATTGCTTACTACTCCGAGGCGCCGGATATCAAGGGACGGCTTGTCATCCACCGAATCGTGGAGGTTCAGCCGGACGGCACCTTCATCCTGAAGGGTGATGCGAACAGCACGGCGGATAAGCTTCCGGTCAGGGCTGACCAGATTTTGGGTAAGTATCAGAGGAAGGCATGGTTCTTCAACTGGCTGTCATCATTCATGAACCCGAGGAAGTTGATTCTTCTTCTGGTGATCATACCGCTGCTGCTCGTTTCTATCTATGAAACAACGTCGCTGGCGAAGCTGGTGCATCAGGCCGGCAAGAAGAAAAAGAAGAATGAGCCGGAGGAAACGCGCGAAGAGCGCGTGGAGCGGCTGAAGAAAGAGGCTGTGGAAGCGTACCTGCGTGAGCAGGGCATCGCAGTGCCGGAGAAAAACGAAAAATCTATCAGCAAGGGGGCTTCCGGGGAAGCAATTAAGAAAAAAACATCATCCGCAGGCCAATCTGCTGAGAAGAATAAAGCATTATTAGAAGAAAATACTTCTAAGAAAAAGAAAAAACACAAATCATCATCAGAAGAAGATCCTGCAAAGAAAAATGAAAAAACAGTACCGGCTGAGACCGTGGAAGAGAAAATTGCCCGGTGGAAGCGTGAGGGTGTAGAAGAATACCTTGCGGCATTGGAGGCTCAAAGTAAGCATAAAGAAGCATTATTAGATGAAATCAGGCGGATTGCAAACGTCGAGGAATCTGATGAAGAAGTAGCTGGGCCTATAGCAACCGAAGAAAGAACGGTAGAACATCGGCCAAAGAAACATGAGCAAAAAACTCATGAGTCCAAAGCTGAGGCGCAAAAAGAACATCAGCAAAAAGAAAACTATCCGAAGAAATCCGGACATGATCAGACGGATCATGACGGCAAGGGTAATATTCACGATAAGTTCCGCAGAATGCGTGTGAAGCACGCAAAGGCGGTGAGGAAAAAACTGAAGCATGGCGAAGAAAAAAGCGAAAACTAAAAAAGAAAAAGCCGATGAGATGATCCGGTATACATCGCGGGATCTGGGGCAGGAATACATCATGAAGCGGAAGATGATCCGCGCCATCGTGATGGCCATCCTGCTGGCTATCGGACTGGCCATCTTTGTGGCGCTTTACATTGATGAGAAGCACCGCGTGCAGGAGACCTACCGGAAGCAGTACAGGAATTCCATCGTCGCAGTGAAGGAAGACATCGAAGACTATCAGAATGCCGACGGCGACTTTGAACTCCGGTACAGGCGGCTCACGGCAGATGCGGCGGTTATGAGTTCCTTCGCCTTCCTTCTCGATGATTTTGAGGAAAGGCAGAAAGTCGTGAATCTCTTCTATACCACGGTACTGAAATATCCGAAGCAGACAGAGGAGCATTTTGATGATTTCAAGGCGGCGTTCGAGGATCTTCTGGCCAATCTGGATAAGGGATATGATGAGATTCAGGCGGTGATCGACAAGTTCGATCTGAAGGGCTATTGATCTGAAGGGCTGTTCACCTGAAGGGTATTGACCGGAAGGTGCTCCGGTAACCACGGGGAAGCATCCCCGGACTGTTAAAATAAGATTGTGTGAGGTTAAAATCATGGGTAGAAAGAGTCAGTTGAAAAAAGAAATCAAGACGTGCCAGAAAACTATCGTGGAGATTGAACGGCGCCGTGCGCGTTCCCAGTCAGCTCTGGTGCAGGCCATCCTTCTGCAGGAGGAACCCTCCGAGGATGATGTTGAGTGGTTCAATAAGTATACAGGCGAAATAACTGCCTGCCGTAACCACATGACCGAGCTCAGGAAGGAACTGGCGTCGCTGTAAGAAAAGGCAGGAGACTTGCTTTGTTCTTTTGCTGCAGATATTTGTCTTTGGATAAGGCATGATGATACGTTTATGCCGGGCGGTACCGGTGCTTTTGGGAATTCGCTGTCATGTCAGGCGGGTATCCGTCCGCTAATATAAACAATACATCAAGGTGGGAATATTTCCATGTTTGTGAAAAAAATTATTCAAAAATACAATGAAACCAGCCTGATCTTACGTATTTTCATTGGAATCGTTATCGGCGTCGGGTTGGCTTTTCTGGTGCCTGATGCCGGCTGGATCTCAACAGCCGGCACACTTTTTGTCGGAGCCCTGAAGGCGATTGCACCGCTTCTGGTTTCCGTGCTTGTCATGGCTGCGCTTTGCCAGGGGTCTGCCAAGCTGGATAAACGGTTCGGAGTGGTCATCTTTCTGTACCTGTTTACCACCTTCCTGGCGGCCTTTGTCGCGGTACTTGCCAGCTTTGCCTTTCCGCAGACCATGGCTCTCGCGGAAGGGGCGGCCGAACAATCGGCGCCGGGCGGCGTTGGAACGGTGTTGAAGAATCTACTGATGAATACGGTCGTCAATCCGATTCATGCGGTGACATCGGCAAATTATATCGGCGTTCTGATGTGGGCAGTCCTGCTGGGGCTGGCGCTGAAAAAGACTGCATCCCAAAATACGAAAACCATGCTGGCGGATCTGTCCGATGCCGTATCGCAGGTCGTGAAGTGGATCATTAATCTGGCACCCTTCGGTATCTGCGGACTGGTCTTTGATACGGTGTCGAATAACGGCGCGTACATCTTCCGGGATTATGGCCGGATCGTGCTGCTTCTTGTCGGCTGCATGCTTTTCGTGGCACTTGTTGTTAATCCGATTGTCGTGGCAGTCTGCATCCGCAGGAACCCCTATCCGCTTGTGTGGCAGTGTATCCGGGAGAGCGGGTTTACCGCATTCTTTACCAGAAGCTCGGCGGCAAATATCCCCGTCAATATGCAGCTTTGCGAAAAACTTGGCCTGGATAAGGACATGTACTCGGTATCCATCCCGCTGGGGGCGACCATCAATATGGATGGCGCTGCCATTACCATTACGGTGATGACGATGGCGGCGGCCAATACGGTAGGTGTAAACGTAAGTCTGACGACTGCCATAATGATGTCATTTCTGGCAGCACTTGCTGCATGCGGCGCATCAGGTGTGGCCGGCGGAAGTCTTCTCCTCATCCCCATGGCCTGTTCAATTTTCGGAATTTCCAACGATGTGGCCATGCAGGTTGTCGGTGTAGGCTTTGTGATCGGTGTGATCCAGGACAGTCTGGAAACGGCTCTGAATTCCTCCGCGGATGTTCTCTTCGCTGCGACGGCAGAATATTATGAGCAGAGAAAGGCCGGAAAAATGATACCGGGCAGCGCGGATAAAAAAGAGAAGAAATAATAGGGAAATCCGCTGCTTTTGAGGAGTATGATGAGCAGAGAAAAAACCGGAAAAATGATATCGGGCAGTGCGGATGGATCAGAAAAGAAATAAGAAGGAAAAACGGTGGGAGGACCGAAAAAACGGAATCTAGCCTCCCGGATTTTTTTACTGAATTTATTTCGAGTGCCGGAAATGACGTGTTTTAGCCGTTTTTTAACGAGTGCTTCAGTGAAAACGGTTTGCGGAAACAGGGGAGTGATTTGAAAAAAACAGCTGATTTTCCCGGTTTGTGACGGATCTGTGTACATATCAGCCGATATTTTGGGGAGGATTTTCGCTAAAAATACTACATCTAGATGCGTCGTAATGAACTGTGAAATGTTTGTGAACCATGTCGAAAAAAGGCCCCGAAAATTGGCATAAATTTACTATATTGAAGTTCTTGACAACAGAAAAATGATACTTTTTCGGACAATTTGTGCAAAATGTACAAAACAACCTGTTAAAAACGCATAAACAGCCCGCAAAACCGTCAAAAATGACACTTGCGAAAGCCCGGAATACATGATAAATTATGAAT
>CACYDN010000249.1 GCA_902773185.1 uncultured Lachnospiraceae bacterium
AGTGGGCTACAGCGAGGCTTTTGGCGCTGTGCTATTCGGGAAAGCAGGCAAGCATTCGGTCCAGTTATTTAAGAATCGTTATACTAGCCCCTACTCACCCGCATACTCTACCAGGCTTCTCACCTCGTATTTCTCCAGCTTCTTTCTTCCGCCAAGATCACTGAGTTCGATGACGGAAAGGATGCCTGTCACTACGCCGCCCAGCTCTTCGATCAGACCGGCAGCCGCCTCCAGCGTTCCCCCGGTTGCCAGAAGATCATCCAGAAGGAGGATCCGCATTCCCTTATAAACGGATTCCTCATGAATCTCAATGGCTGCCTCGCCGTACTCCAGCTGATAGGTTGCCTTCACTTTTTTCCGCGGCAGCTTGCCTGCCTTCCGTACCGGAATAAAGGGAACGCCCAGAAGATACGCGAGCGGTGTACCGAAGATAAATCCTCTCGATTCCACACCTGCCACGGCATCAAATTCAAACTCTTCCGCCACATCCTTCAGCATGTCGATAGAAAGGCGCAGCGCCTCGCCATGATCCAGAATACCCGTGACATCCCGGAAATTGATTCCCTTCTTGGGAAAGTCCGGAATAGAAATAATGTAATCCTCCAGCCTATTCATCCTTCTCCTCCTCGTGTGTCTACACTTTATTTTATGATACCCCTTGTTTGCTTTTCCCGAAATCGGCCTGCGCCGGATGCTTTGCTATCCCTACGTTTCTGACGGCCGACAGGTTTTCAGAATAAAACGGATACTTCTCTGTCCGTTATATTCATTGATTTCCACCTGATAAGCTATATCGAGCATGATTCCGGATGGAATACCACTCATTATTCTATCACATTTTTCCTCGCTAAACCATCCTTTTATATCATTTTGAAATCCTGCCACTTCAAAGGTGATGAGCTCATGCACTCGTCCGGATGCGGATTTCACTCTAAGACTCATGACGTTGCGGTTTTTTCCGAAAATCCGCGCCCCCAAAAGCTCCATCTTCCGTTCCGCAAACACCGGTGCCTCGTTCCCGGTACCAAAGGGACCGAGCGCTTCAAGCTGCTCTGCGAGGCGCATATAAACATAATCCATCGGCATCGGAACATCGATCATCAGCTTCGGCCGGAGCATATCCGGTGTAAAGCTTGCTTTCTCGTTCAAGATCCTTCGAAACGCATCCACATTTTCAGCCGGAAGCGTCAGCCCGGCCGCTGCCGGATGCCCGCCGAAATGATCCAATAAATCCGATGCCTCCGTCAGAGCTTCGAAGATATTGTAACCCGGAATGCTCCTGGCCGAGCCTTTGAGCATTTTTGGGGCATCATCTCCTTCGCTGTCTGTCAGTACGATCACCGGCCGCCAAAGTCTTTCCTTCAGGCGCCCGGCCACGATACCCGCAAGGCTTTCATGAAGCTCCGGGACATACACCACGATCACTTGGTCCGTCTGATTGGCAGGCATCCATCCGGCTTCGGTACTGCTATCCTTGGTCCCGGCATCGGCAGGCTGTCCGGCAGATTCTTCTGTATACATATTACTTAGAATCTCCGTTGCCCGGCTGACCCCCTGCTCCGTCATTCCCTTCCGGCTGTCATTCAGCGCCTTCATCTCCTCCGCCCGCTCATCGGCAAAGGTGGAATCCTCTGTCATGAAAAGCTCGACCGCACGCTTCGCGCTGCCGAGCCGCCCCATGGCATTGACGGCGGGACCGATCACAAAGCCAAGGTGATATGCCGAAAAAGCCTTTCCTTCCAATCCGGTTGCTTTGATCAGAGCCCGGAATCCCGGGTTCTTCGTAGAAGAAAGTTTTCGAAGACCCTCCTGCACCAGAATACGGTTCTCCTCTAAAAGCGGCATCACATCACAAACGGTTGCTGTTGCCAGAAATTCCAGATATTCCTCCCGGGGAATTGGTTTTCCCATCTTCTCCGCCAGAACCATCACCAGCTTCCATGCCACCACCGTGCCGCAGATTTCCGCATAGGGCGTCGTTTCCCCGGGAAGATGCGGGTCGATCATCACATCCGCCGGCGGCAGATTCTCTAATACCTCATGATGATCCGTTATGAGAAAGGTAATCCCCTTTTCCTTCGCCAGCTCTGCTGCCGGAACAGCCGTGATACCGTTATCACAGGTGATGATGGTATCCACGCCATCCGCCGCTGCCGCCTCCACGATCCGGGGATTGATACCGTAGCCATCCTTGATCCGGTCCGGGATATCGTAGTCCGCATCCGCGCCAAGCTTACGTAATGCATCCAGAAGGATGCAGCAGGACATCACCCCGTCCACATCATAGTCGGATACGATCCGTATCTTCTTCCCTTCCGTAATCTTTCTTTCGATGAGCTCCGCCCCCTGCTCCGTCCCCCTAAGAAGAGACGGTGTCGGGATACTGTCCATGGTTCCGTAAAGAAAACGCTCCATGGCCTTTTCGTCCGAAACATCCCTGTTCCGAATGACCCTGGCCACCACGGGATCCACCCCAAGCTTATTTCCGAGCGCCTGAAAATCCGCTCTTTTTGAATAAATCCGCCAATCATATTCCACGTTATCTATTTTCCCTCCGACACTGTCCAATATTATCCAATACTGTTCCAATACTGTTTTAGTATAATACCGGGTCTGTCCCAAAAACGACCCGGTTTATTTCTTTCTATACACGTTGTTACTGTTCAGTGCCTGGCCAAATCGCCTATCTCATAACCATATTTTCTGTCTTTAAACCCTCAAAAAAGTCAGTAAAATAGCGCA
>CACYDN010000250.1 GCA_902773185.1 uncultured Lachnospiraceae bacterium
ACAATTCAATCATCACAGCCCCATGGCTTTCGTTGCTTCCTTTGCCTGCCTGTTCGGACCCGGTGCCGGAACCTTCGCCTTCAGCTCTTTTACGATAGCCTTCCTTCTGGCAACCTGATTTCCGATGGGTCTCTCTTTTTCACCGAGATACATGGACTTTTTTTCAACCTCCATCCCCATTGATTTTGCGTAATTGAGAATTAATTTGGCTGAACGAAAACGCGTTTTGCCATCGCTCGTCAGAGGCCCGACGATACCTTTGTGCTCCTGTACATATTCGCTCGCTACCTTTGTCATTTTCTTCAGCAAATAACTAAACTGGTCGATGGATGTATGATCCCCCAACCTGCTTCCATAGGTCAGGATCTTATGATAATCATCGTATTCCTCGCTGTTCATAATGATTCCCGTAGTCCGGTCCAGTGCAGCCAGATGATTCCTACAGATTGACGCAGTTTGATTAATGTAATTCCGGATTTCCGTTTCTTTTTCCAGTCTGGATTTCTCTTTGTCCAGCTTTCTTTGTAAATATCCCTCCCGGTTTTCCAGTTTTTCACGAAATGCCCTCATCTGATCTTCGAGAGGATGCGGGACATCGATACCGCGTTCTTTGTTCAATTCTTTCTTCAGATGGTTATTCTCCCGCATGGTAAAGGAAAGCATATCACTAACAAGATTAACCCTGTAGGCACTGTCCCCGGCTGCCGGGATACGCGTTTTTTTCATGTAAGCTCTGCAGGCTTTGATGACTGCTTCGTTTTTCTTCACGATGTCCTCTTTAGAAGGGTTCGTTCTCATCAGTTCCCGCAGCTCACGGATCACACGCTTCACGGGTTCTAAGCGTTTGTTGGGAGAAAAGAGGATTCTTTCCTGCGTGGTAGTATTGTTGGCAGTTTCCGCAATGCGGGTCTTCTCATCCGCAAAACCTGTTTCCAGACTGTTTTCCACAAACCAGTCTCTGACCATTTTATGGATGTTTGTTGCCCGTGAACTCTGCGGGCTGGTCTTTCCGTAAACGGAGCTCATCAGCTTGCCAATCTGGCTGTAGCTGGTGATACGGATCAGATTTCTTTTATCATCGGAGATATATACACCATCCGGAAGCTCACTGAGACCGCTTCCGCGGAATACTTCACCGGTTTCCGCATCGAAATAGCCAGCCTGATGCTGTTTTCCGTCCGCCGCTTCTTCCTCCTGGGACTTATCTACATCTTCCAGATCCAGTTTATGCTCACCGACGGAAAGAATGAGCTTCTTTGCGCCCTTTACCTGCTGCAGGGGGAAGAACATGTCAAAATGCTCCTGCGCCATGGTACAAATCACAGTCGTGTTGAGATTCGGAATATTCCGCAGATTACAGCTGCTGAGGTGCCAGTTGGTGATGAAGCCCGGAACGGGATCCCGCAGGACCATATCCAGTTTGATGTGTTTCAGATATTTTTCAATGTCCTGATTTTTCTGCTTATAAGCTTCGAGCCATGCATTGATCTTTTTCGCGGCCTGGCCGGCGGCTACAGCGCCTCGGCTCCAGCCCGTAAGGCTTATGTGGATATCATGCGGTGTCTCGGTGCCCGCAAGCCATCTGTCCAGATGGGTTTTCAGAAAGTCCGCTGTCAGATCGCGGGTGGTGCTTTTCAGGCTTTCGATACTGTTTTTACCGAGATTGATGGCGCCCCGGGTCGATGGACAGGCGCCGCCTATATCATATCGTTTCTTTTCGAATGTATTTCTCTGACTGTCGGTATATTCTCTTCGGCGGAGATAAATATTCCCGAGTGAAGTGCCATCTTCCTTTTTGACCTTTGTTCCGTATTCCTTCTGGATTTCCTTCGGAGATAATTCATCTCTGTCGATTTCGCCGTAATGCTCCTTATGTTCTTTCCAGTTGGTTTCATAGCCGGAGCCGGCAAAATCCAACTGGATCACATCCGCACCGCTCCTTAGCCATTTATTGCCTGTGGAGTGATGAATCTTCACCTTCCGATCTTTGCGATCGCCGCTGAACATCTCATCCACGTCATCATAAACCTCTTCCCCCATAACCTCTTTGATTGCCTGGCGGGTGCTCTTTTGGATGTTATTATGTTCCCGAGCTTCATTATTTACGAAACTCTCAGCATTGGCTTCGGAACGGTATTCCAGCACGTAATCTTCCTTCCGGCGGATACGTTCCTCCTCGGAAATCTCCTGTGCATTTGCGTTTGCCGGATTTCCATCAGGTATTAAAATGTTATTTTCAAGATCAATTTCCTTCATGGCTATTCCCTCATAAGTGTTTTTTTCATTATGATAATAATTATATATCATTAAGGGCAACAAAAGAGCAACGAATTATACCACTTGGATTGGGGTACCCGGTATTTCTTTCCTGAACAGAAATGTAAAGAAAACAACTGGTTTGATGTTATAATTAGTTGTTTTCTATGAAAAAAATCGAGAAAACAACGAATTATAGGTCGAAATCAGTTGTTTTCTCGATTGGTAATGAAAATAAAAAGATTCCGGCTTGTTTTTCCGGAATCTTTTTATAATAGTTAATGAATATGCCGTAAGCCCGATCTATCTCGAGCAGCGGAACAACAGGTCTTCCCAGCGGCGGTCAACCTCTTCCTGGAACTGTACCAGAAGCTGTTCGTTGCCGGGCTTAAAGAGATGCTTGAACCGGCCCTGTTTCTTAAGGAAGTCCTCGATGGGCAGCTTCTTTCGGGGTTCATAGTTCAGGATCCACTTGCCGTCCACAACCTCGAAGAGCGGCCAGTAGCAGGTCTCTACAGCCAGCTTGCAGATCTCGGCCATATCCCTTGCTTCAAACCGCCAGCCTCTGGGGCAGGGCGCCATTACGTTCAGGAATGCGGGACCCGGTGTATAGATGGCCCGTTCCGCCTTGGTATACAGATCCTTCATGGTCGGCAGGAAGGTGGACTGTGCGACATAGGGGATATTGTGGGCAGCTAAGATCTGTGCCAGATCCTTGCGGCACTGCATCTTACCGTTGGACTGGGACCCGACGGGGGTCGTTGTCGTATCTGCGTACATAGGCGTTGCGGAAGACCGCTGGATACCTGTATTCATGTACGCGCCGTTGTCGTAGCAGACATAGACCATGTCATGTCCGCGCTCCATGGCGCCGGACAGGGACTGGATACCGATATCATAGGTACCGCCGTCACCGCCGAAGGTGATGAATTTATAATTGACATCCTCGGGGATGCGTCCGCGCTTCTTCAGCGCATTATAAGCGGTTTCCACGCCGGAAAGGGTTGCGCCGGCGCAGGCAAAAGCGTTATGAATGTAGCTGTCCTCGTAAGCGGTGTAGGGATACATGAAGGAGGATACCTCCAGACATCCGGTCGCATTACCGATTACAGCATGATCTTCTTCCTTCAGAGCCCGGAGTACGGTCCTGACGCAGATGGATGCGCCGCAGCCCGCACAGAGCCGGTGGCCGGGAGAAAGACGTTCTGGTTTCGACATTACTTCTTTGAAATTATAAGCCATGATCCTTCTCCTTTCTTACTTTCTCAGTCCGATATACTGGAACTGTTCAATCTTATCGCCGTGAGCCGCCCTGATCAGATCATCGTAAACGGCACTCGCTTCTTTTGTGGTGTAATCACGTCCGCCCAGACCGTAATAATAGTTGATCACGGGCATGGTGAGGTGTGCATCGAACATCGCACTTTTCAGCTCGCTGCCGATGGGGCCGTTCGCACCGGAGAAGTTCTCGGCACGGTCCAGAATCGCAACGGCCTTCGTATGCGCGAGCGCAGCGGCCAGTTCCTCATCCGGGAAGGGACGCATCACGCGGATCTTGATCATACCGGCCTTGATGCCTCTTTCCCGAAGCATATCCACGGTATCCTTGGTGGTTCCCGCTGCAGAGCCGATGATCACAACGGCATATTCCGCATCCTCCATGCAGTACTCTTCGAAAAGACCGTATTTTCTGCCGGAAATCTGTTCATATTCCTTGCAGACATCCAGGATGACATCCTTGGCCTTCTTCATGGCCAGACGCTGGTTCATCTTGGTCTCCATGTAGAACGGAGAATTGGCGTAGGGGCCGATTGCCATGGGCATATCCTGATCCAGCAGGAAGTGCTCGGGATTATAGGTTCCGACAAACTTCCTTACCACATCGGTGTCCATGGTTTCGATATTCATAACAGCATGGCTGGTGATGAAACCGTCGTAGCAGACCATCATGGGGAGCATGACATCGGGATGCTCCGTTACGCGGTAAGCCATGATGAAGTTATCATAGGCTTCCTGGTTGGTCTCGGCGTAAACCTGCAGCCAGCCGGAATCTCTGGCGCCCATGCTGTCGGAATGGTCGCAGTTGATGTTGATGGGGCCGGTGAGGGCACGGTTGACAAGGCAGAG
>CACYDN010000251.1 GCA_902773185.1 uncultured Lachnospiraceae bacterium
AAGAATTGCATTCAGAACGGACGTACGAAAGCAGAGGAAGCCATGCGGGAATATGCGCTTGGTAATAAGTATCTTCTGGCACATATCATTGCCAGTGGTGTAAACCGTATCGCATGTATTAACCGTCTGAATGAAAAAATGAACGATGATATTTTCCTTTACAGTGAGATGGGAATGCGTATGGTCCGGATGCTTGACCGGGATAAAGAGCTGATGAAGATGGCTCTTGATGACGATATTAAGCTGAAAAATATAAAATATGTTGAAAGTCTGAAGGAGTATGCGGAACTTTACGAAAAATCCAAAGTTGCTACAACCAGGATGAATGACGCCATCACAAATGTCGACCTCCAAGAAAATGATAAACTGGAACTTGCCACAGACATCATGATGTACAAGATTATTGAGGAGAACAGAGCTGCAGGCGTGAATTCCATCTATCAGGCTAATACACAAAAGGTAAATTCGCTGAAATTACAGGCTCAAAACATGTATATTGATGAGGCTGAACGTATCGCAAATGCGTACCAGGAAATGGAAGCTACCATCATGAGCGGTAATTATCAGCCGCCGGTTCAGGAGGTTCCGCCGGTAAATGAGCAGCCCGGCAATGAGCAGCCAGGCAATGAGCAGCCTGAGGAGATTATCAATTTTGAGGAATTGGCAGATGCAGGTCCGGAGCCGGAGGGAGAAATTCGTCTGAGCCAGCCGAATAATATTCAGATGCATGATGATCTGAATGCGGGCTATGCACAGCTGCCGGATCAGGCAAATCCGCAGAATAACCTGCAGCAGGAACAGGAAAATCAGCTGAATCAGGGCGAGGCGCAGAATGGTCAGAATCAGCCTCAGGTTAACCAGCCTGTACAAGGTGTTCAACCGGTTCAGAATCCGCAGAATCAGGAAGCTCCGCAGAACCAACCTCATGTTCTGACAGAGGCAGAACAGAGAGCGCTCGATGAAGCGAAGCAGAAGATGGATAAAGATCTGAAGGAAGCCGAGAGAAGATATCAGGTTTTGAATAAAGCTGTCTATAATGGATATGCATATAATATAAAGAAAACACTGTTTGACAGCTTGAATAATAAAACAGAGCGGGATGAGCTTCGGAATTCAATCAGGGATATCATTAAGGAGGCCGGTCTTCAGAAGATGAGTCCGAAGAGTATTATGGATATCCTGAATGCAACCCCGCTTATGAAGAAGCTTGCTTCTCTTAAGGCAACCACAGAAAAGAAGGTTGAGAAAGCGGGTGAAAAGGAGCTTGCAGAAGAGCGTGCTGTGCAGCAGCGAGATGCAGCTCGTAGACAGCGGCAGCAGCAGATGCGTCAGCGTGTTCAGACAGTACATCAGCCGCACATCTAAAATACTTGCCTGAACGGTGGATTTGTCGTATCATGTATCCAAGAGGTCGTTGTTTCGACAAGTCCATGAATTTGGAAACTCGGCATAACGTCGAGCTGCCGATAAAGCAATTTCAAGAATATGAGAAAGGGGAGAGCCTATGTCACACATCATGAACTTTTATGATTATGTACATGACTTTCCCCTTCTTTATGCGGTGATTTTTGCCGTTTTGATTCCGTTCGGCATCATGATCGCGGGATATCTGATCGGTCTTTTGGGGGAAGCCATAGCGCTTCTGGCATCCCTCTTTGTGGATCCCTGGCTGGTTCTAAACATTATCAACAGCCTGTTTTTCCCGGGTGTTATGATACATGAGATGTCCCATGCATTCTTTGCGATTATTACCGGCGCGTATGTGAAGGAGATTGCACTCTTTAAACGTGACCCGGAAACAAACAGTCTCGGACATGTCATATTTTATGCCAGAGGAAACTATGTGATCAGGGCGTTGCAGAATGTATTTATTTCTTCGGCTCCCATGTATATCGGTGCGGTTGTGACCTACGGCGCTTTTACGGCCGCCTTCGGATTGCCGTACCTCCCAACAGGACTTCGTGTCTTCGCCGGATATATCGGCTGTGCCATGTTCTATCACATGACCATGAGTCCCGCCGATGTGAAGGTATACATGAAGGGCGTTCATATCTTCATGGCTCTGGTATTCGTTGTTACCCTGGTCTTACGACTGGTTCATGTTTTATAATTTGAAAAACCGCACCGTTCCGGTGTGGTTTTTGACATACAAAAATACTATACTGTATAATAGAAAAGTAGTGGTGAAATCACGCCTGTTTTCAGGTTATTGATAGACGGAGGTTGCCTATGAAATTAAAGGATGCCATACAGCAGTTTTTAATGGAAGGAATCGGCGAGGTTTATGTGACCGACCCGAAAGGCCATTTTGTAACGACACTCTTTACGGGAAAACCGGAGCTTTCCGAACGTGGGATGCATGCCTGGAATCTATGCCGCCCGGAGTCGGGAAAAGAGCAGAAGGGTGAGGTCTGGGAGTTTTCCGATACCGAACTGAATAAATACTATTCCGTGACGACCTCTACGGTTGTCACCGAGGAAGGTGTTTATCAGCTGCATCATATGATGGATGTGACCAACTATTCCGATCTGTTCCGGCGCATGTCCGGTATGTATAAGGACTGGGAGAGAATGTCAAAGTTTCAGCAGTCCATTCTGCAGAAACTTTCCGATGGCTACGAGGTCATCCTTTCGGATCTGGCGAAAATCCTTCGTACAGAGGAAATCTGGTTCTACGTCAGCAGCTACCATATGTCGGAGCTCACAAGCTTCAGTACGGTGAACAAAACCGCCTGCCGGAAAAGATATAAGGAAAAGCTTGGCATTCCGCCCATCCAGTCCGGAGAAATGAAAGACGGTGAGATCTGTCTGATCCGCGGAACGGTGGAAGAAAATGAGTTTTCCATTCTGGTAAAGGATGGAGAACGGGTGGATCATGGCATGATCGATAACCCCATGCTGCTGAGTGCGGTACATCTTTTTGTGGAAAACAGCCTTCTCAGGATGCAGATCATTTATACGAGTGAACATGATGCATTGACAGGCCTCTACAACAAGGGCAAGTACCTGAGCATGCTCGATAAGGGCTTCGGGAATCCGTATTCCATTGCAATCTTTAATATGGATGTAAATTTCCTGAAACGTGCGAACGATACTTACGGTCATGAGGAGGGTGATCTCCTCATCAAGAGGACCGCAAACAGTATCCGCAAGGTGGAGCGGGAAGAGGTCTACGGCTTCCGGATCGGCGGCGATGAGTTCATGATGATCGCCCGGAATATTTCTCTGGAACAGGCCGGCAGACTCCGCCGGGAATGGGAAAAAGCGGTGGAAAGCCAAAACGGACCGGAGTATAACGTTGAGCTTGTGGTATCCTGCGGTATGACCTATGGGGAAGGCGAGTATTCCCTGCAGGAGCTTTTAAATAAGGCAGATGAAAGAATGTATATTGATAAGAGGCTGAAAAAGGGAGGCCGAACATGATCAGTTTTAATTCCGATTCCGTTTTTAATCTGAAACCCATCGATCTTTCTCAGGTACGCGGCGAGGTCACAAACCTTCTGATTGCCGGAGAGGAAATCCTTTATGCTTTCCAGACCGTGCGGGATCAGATGGTATTTACCAATAAACGGGTAATATCCATTGATGTGATGGGCATCACGGGGAAGCGGAAGTCCTTTGCAACACTTCCGTATTCCAAAATCCAGTTTTTTGAGGTAAGAACACCCGGTTTTGCCGAAATCATCCCCGATGCGGAGATGATGATGACTTTTGCGAGCGGCTTTACCGCCAGGTTCGAATTCAGAGGTAACGTGGATATCGGAAATCTGGCGAGACTGATCTCCGAGTATGTATTATAAGGATAATTCCTCAAAAGAATGAATAATTATTTGAATTATACATACATTTCGGTTATAATATCCGGATGTATTGATAATTGTTGCATATTAGTGAAGGAGAGGAGGCTGCAAGACAATGAGTGAAGCGGTGTTATCGCTTGAAAAGCTCGAGAAAAGTTATGGCAAGCATAAGGTCCTGAAGGGCGTGGATATGCACGTCAACAAAGGGGATATTTATGGTCTTGTCGGCAAAAACGGTGCCGGTAAAACGACGTTGTTTAAGGCTGTTCTGGGTCTTTCCAATTACGATGGCGGTAAGATGTCCATTCTGGGCGCTGAAAACAGCAGAGAAAACAACCTGAACAGAAGAAAAATCGGTTTCTTCGTCGGCCACAGTTTTTACGGTTATCTGAATGCCAGACGGAATCTGCATTATTTCCGCAGACTGAAGGGAATTCAGGATCCGAAAGAGGTGGATCGTGTGCTGGAAATCGTTGGCCTGAATACAAAGGCTGCCGAGGTTCCGGCGGAGCGGTTTTCCATGGGTATGAAACAGAGACTCGGTATTGCGAACGCACTTCTGGGAGATCCGGATATCCTGATCTTCGATGAGCCCACAAACGGTCTGGATCCGCAGGGTATTGTGGATGTGCGTAACCTGATCGGCAGACTGAATGCGGAGCAGGGAAAGACCATTATCGTATCGTCCCATATTCTGGGTGAGCTGGAGCATACAGCGCACCGGTTTGGTATCATCCATGAGGGTATCCTGATGCGTGAGCTGACGCAGGAGGACTTCCGGACGCAGAATAATGTAACTTCCATTAATGTAGCTGATGCCGATGTGAAGAAGGCGATTGAGCTTCTGGAAGCAAACGGCATCAAGGTAAAGGGTACAGAGCAGGCAAAGTCATCTCTGGAAGAATTTTACTTCAATCTGATCGGAGGTGGCGAGAATGCGTAATTGTATTTTAACGGATCTGCGGCGTGTGTTCCGTAAGAAGAGTTTTATTATCTGTATGTCGATCATCTTATTACTGATGATCATCGGCCTGATCGTAATCTTTGTACATCCGTTTAAGGATGGTGTGGATTCGACCTACAGCATTATGATGAGTCTTGCGATGTTCTTCAATCCGTTCCTGATCGGCATTCCGGTATTCAGTGCCATCTATACGGATGACTTTAAGAGTAAGAGTATGCAGACAGCACTTGGTTTCGGTATTTCCCGGAATAAGATGATCATGAGCCGTTTCCTTGAGGCATTATTCATGGTTGTGGAATGCATTATATTCCTTTCTGTGATGCTTTTGATCTTCGGCCTGGCAGGAGGCGTATCCATGAGTGAGATCGGCGAAACGGTTCTGGAAATCTGGATTGATTCTTTTCAGACAATCGGCTTTTTGGCTCTGGCGCTGATCATTGTATACGGGACACAGAAGCCGACCATGGGACTTGTCCTGTTTATCCTGCTTTCCGCAGGTGTTTTTGCTACATTGATCGAGGCACTGAGCCTTATCCCTGCGCTTAAGAAGCATGATATCGATCCGGAAAAATATCTTCCCACCGGTGTGATCGTTAAGATAAGTGACCTGGCTGATAAGGGAGATTATCTGAAGGCAGTCGGTCCTGCATTCCTTTTCCTGATCTTTTATGTGGCACTTCCCGTATGGATTTCCATGCGGCTGTTCCGGAAGAAGGAACTGGAGTTTTAATTTGATAAGACGGGGCATGGGTGATACGTTTTCGTATGATCTCTATTGGCGGTTTTCCCGATGAATTCCGCCGGCCTGTTTTATATAAAAAAGACAATCAAGTGGGAGTGTTTCCCGGAAAGGAGAAAAAATGGCTATTTTATTTGCAATCTTGTCTATTGTGATAGCGATAGTCGGAGGCTTACTGTTTGGCGTGATCGGAGGATTTGTTGCAATAGCGGCTGGTGTTGCCGGTTTCATTTTCGGTCTGAAAAAGAAAAAGGATCCGGACAGGAAGGGCGGCGTCGGCAGCATGGTAGTTTCCATCATCGGTCTTCTGATCGGTATTGGTGTAGTGCCATTCTTTTTAGGTCTCGCAAGCGATACGAGGAAAGATGCGGCTGAGAAGGGATTAACCAATCTCGAGCAGGTTGCTGACGGCCTGAAGTTCGGTGTGGTCGGTATTGCAAAGAAGGCAGATGACCTTGGCCTCGATATTGATCTGATCACAGAAGAAATGAAAGAACTGAATAAATAAAAATGAAATTGAAAATCATTTTTAATTCTTGACAAATGCGTAAGAAGGTCATATAATCTGAAACCGTACGGTGGATATCTTTTCACTGTGCGGTTTCTTTTTTGTGCGAAGGCGAGTCATCAGGATACACATTTATGTGGTATCCTGTTTGACGAGCCCGCA
>CACYDN010000252.1 GCA_902773185.1 uncultured Lachnospiraceae bacterium
TTGAGGCTCGTCTGGATAAGGGACGCGGTCCTGTGGCAACCCTGCTTGTACAGAAGGGTACCCTTCATGTCGGCGATTATGTGGCAATCGGTGAAGCAAACGGCCGTGTACGTGCCATGCTGAACGATAAGCAGAAGCAGGTAAAGGAAGCACTTCCTTCCACGCCTGTTGAGATTACCGGTCTTGGCCTTGTGCCGAACTCCGGTGATACCTTTATCGCTACCGGAACAGAGAAGGAGGCTCGCCAGATCAGCGATGCCTTCATTACGAGAGGCAAGGAAAACCTGATTGCGGAGACGAAGTCCAGAATGAGTCTGGATGACCTCTTCAACCAGATGCAGGAGGGTACGCTGAAGGAACTGAACCTGATCATCAAGGCGGATGTACAGGGCTCCGTGGAGGCACTGAAGCAGAGTCTTCTGAAGCTTTCCAACGAGGAAATCATCATCAAGTGCATCCACTCCGGTGTCGGTGCCATCAACGAGTCGGACGTGACGCTGGCTTCCGCTTCCGGTGCCATCATCATTGGCTTTAACGTAAGACCGGATGCGCAGGCAAAGACGCTGGCTGACCAGGAAAAAGTAGATGTGAGACTGTACCGCGTAATTTACAACGCGATCGATGATATTGAATCCGCCATGAAGGGCATGCTCGATCCGATCTACGAAGAGAAGATCATTGGTCATGCTGAGGTCAGAATGACCTTCAAGGCTTCCCAGATCGGTGTGATCGCCGGAAGCTTCGTTCAGGACGGTGTCGTAGAAAGAAATGCCATGGCCCGGATCACCAGGGCGGGCGAGCAGCTCTTTGACGGTAAGATTGCTTCCCTGAAGCATTATAAGGATGATGTGAAGGAAGCAAAGGCCGGATTTGAGTGCGGTATTGTATTTGATGGCTTCAGCGATCTTGCTGAGGGCGACCAAATCGAAGTATATAAGATGGTCGAAATCCCCCGGTAGGTGAGCGGAGCAGATAGGGAGAATCATGAAAAAGAATGCACAGCACGGTTCCCGCGTGAACAGCGATGTTCAGCGGGTGCTGAGCCATATCATATCCTTTGACCTGAAGGATCCGGGCATCAGCCCCATCACTTCCGTGGTAAAATGTGAGGTGACAAAGGATCTTTCGGAGTGTAAGTGTTATATCAGTGTATTCGGGGAGCATCCCTCCGGGGAAGAGACTCTTGCAGCGCTGAACCGGGCAAACGGTTTTGTCCGGAAGCGGCTGGCGGAGGTGCTGAATCTTCGGAATACACCGGAAATTCATTTTGAACTGGATACTTCCATTGCCTACGGCGTGGAAATGACTGCGAAGATCGACCGGATCATCCGGGAGGAAGGCGGAGCCGATGGGAATTAATCTGAAAGACAGTGCGAAGAAAATCAAAAAGCTGATCGATGCGGCTTCCACCATTTCCATTGTGGGCCATGTCCACCCGGACGGAGACTGCGTCGGTTCCTGTCTGGCCGTATATAACTACATTACGGAAAATTATGCGGATAAGACAGTGGATGTTTATCTGGAGGCGCTTCCTGCTCCGTTTAAGTTTCTTTCCGGTTCCAAAAAGGTGAAGCACGAGCTGGGAAAGGGAAGATATGATCTCAGCTTTTCACTGGATTGCTCGGATACGGAGCGCCACGGAAAGTTTGCGAAGAGTTTCAGCCATGCCATTACGACGGTGACGATCGATCACCATGTAACCAATAAGGGCTTCGGGGATATCTGCGTTGTGGACGGCGCATCGTCCTCCACCTGCGAGGTGATCGCCGAGATGCTGGATATGGATAAGGTGAGCCTTGCAACAGCTGAGTGTCTGTACCTCGGAATAGTCCATGATACGGGTGTGTTTAAGTACAGCTGCACAGGCAGACGGACTATGGAAATTGCGGGTCTCCTTCTGGAAAAGGGCGTCAGATCCGATAAGATCATTGACGATACCTTCTACAAGAAGACCTATAAACAGAACCTTCTGATGGCCAGAACGCTACTGGAATCACGTCTCTTCCTGAAGGGAAAGGTAATTCACGGCGTGGTTACCCGGGAAATGTTCCGGGATGCCAGAGCGGTTCCGCAGGATACGGAGGGTATCGTGGAGCAGCTTCGTCTGACGGACGGTGTCGAGGCGGCGGTATTTGTTTACCAGCTGCCGAAGAAGCAATTAAAGTTCAGCCTTCGTTCCAAGGAATATGTGGATGTTTCCAAAATCGCCGAGGAATTCGGCGGGGGCGGCCACATCAGGGCTGCCGGTTTTGAAACGAGCCTGAAGTACGAAGAGGCGCTGAACAAGGTTCTGGAACGGATTGAGGAGCAGCTGAAGCAGTGACAGACGGTTTTCTGAACATATACAAGGAGCAGGGATTTACTTCCTTTGACGTGGTTGCAAAGCTCCGGGGGATTTTCGGTCAGAAAAAGATCGGCCATACCGGAACACTGGATCCCATGGCAGAGGGTGTTCTTCCTGTGGCGCTCGGACGTGCCGCAAAGCTGACGGAGCTTCTCATTGAAAAGGATAAAACCTATGAGGCGGTCATGCTTCTGGGAACGGTGACCGATACAGAGGATGTGACGGGAAAGGTTCTCAGGAAAACATCTCTTTCCGATTCTGTGACACCGGAACGGGTTTCGGAAACAGGGAAGACCTTCCTTGGAAAAAGCCTGCAGCTCCCGCCGATGTATGCGGCCATCCGGAAGGATGGGAAGCATCTGTATGAATACGCGAGAGCGGGCATTACGGTGGAACGTGAGAAGCGTCCGATTGAAATCTATGAGCTGGAGATTCTGGATATCCGTCTCCCGGAGGTTTCCTTCCGGGTCAGATGCTCCAAGGGAACTTATATCAGGTCTCTTTGCCGCGACTGGGGCGAAATGCTTGGCTGCGGCGGTACCATGAAGGCTCTGAAACGGACAAAAGTGCTTTCCTTCACAGCGGAGGATGCCGTGAGGCTTTCCGAACTTCAGGTGATGAAGGAAGAAGGAAGAATCGCGGAAGCGGTTCTTCCGATGGATGTTTTCTTTCCGACTGCCCCGGTGGCAAAGGTAACGGAAGTGGGAGAAAAGAGACTTCGGAATGGAAATCCGCTGAAAAAGGAAGAACTTCTTTTTGCGGGGGCAGACAGCCCCGAGACGGCAGCTTTTGTCAAGGTATATGAGAAGGAGAGTCTTAGGGCGTTTTACCGGTATTCAGCCGAAAAAGGGGTATATATGCCCTATAAGATGCTATAGAAGGTTTGAGGAAACATGGAAACAGCAGTCACAATCGGAAAATTTGACGGATTTCATCGGGGACACCGGAAACTGCTTCGGGAGCTTTCGGACTATCGGAAGGAGCATCCGGATGTTTCTTCGGCGGTGATCCGGCTTGAAACGGGAAGGGATGGAATTCTCTCCCAAAGTGAGCAGGAGGATATCGTTCGGTCTTTCGGGATCGACCGACTGATCCGGCTTCCTTTTCAGCCGGCGCTTGCGGTACTTACACCGGAAGAATTCGTTCGGCATTATCTGGTTGATGAACTGGGAGCCTGCTTTGTGGCTGTCGGAACGGATTTTCGTTTTGGGCGTGACCGGCGCGGTGATATCGATACCCTGCGCAGCTTAGGGGAAAAATATGGCTTTGTTACGTTAGCCTGCGAAAAGGAAACGGAAGAGGGGAGGAGCATCAGCTCCTCGTGGATCCGTGATCTTCTGGCAGAGGGGGATGTTTCCCGGGCCAATCAGCTTCTGGGAAAAAACTTCTCGCTTGGCGGAACGGTAGAGCATGGCGCCCATCTGGGGACAACGCTCGGATTCCCCACACTCAATGTTTTTCCGGCTGCGGGAAAGCTGCTTCCGCGGTTCGGCGCATATAAAAGCCGTGTTTTTTTGAAAGAAAAAGCATATCAGGGCTTGACAAATGTCGGCAGAAAGCCTACAGTATACGAGGGGCTTTCGCCACTCTCCGAAACCTATGTTTTCGGACTGGATGAGGATTGTTACGGGGAAGAGGTCACCGTAGAGCTTTGTTCCTTTATCCGGCCGGAAAAACGGTTTGCCTCAGTCGAAGAGCTGAGACAGCAATTGGAGCGGGACAGAGAGGAAGCTCTTCAAAATTAATATGCGCGCCTGTAGCTCAGTGGATAGAGCGATGGCCTCCGGAGCCATGTGCGTAGGTTCGATTCCTATCAGGCGCATACCACATTCTGAAAAAGGAGATGGCAGCATTTCATGAAAGCGAAAGGCAGAAAAAACCGCAAACTGAAAAGACTGCTGATCGTCATTTGGATCCTGTTCCTGGCGGCACTCGGCGGAGCAGGATTTTATTATTACAAGAACCGGAAGGAAATCAATGAGGATCTGGGAGTAACCAAGGGACCGGCCTATGAGAACAATGCCAATCCCAATATCAATGCGCTGGTGATCACATATCTTCATGCTTTGGGAAGCTGCGATCAGACGATCCTCAAATCCTGTGTAACGGATCCTTCGCAGTTTGATGACATGACGCTGATCCGGAACAAGGCAAAGGTGATTACCGGATACTCGAACATCAACTGTTATACCATGCCCGGAAATACGGAAAATTCGACTGTGGTATATGTTGTTTCCAATATTTCCATTGCCGGTGTAAGTTCCACGCCGCTGGATATCTATGTTCCGCCGTTCTATGTGATCGAACAGGATGGGAATTACCTCATCGATAATACGACGCACAGCCAGGAGGTATCGGATTACATCAACTCCTGTACCAAAAATGCGGATATCCAGAAGCTGTATCAGGAGGTTCTCGACGATCAGAAGAAATGTGCGGATGAAGATCCCGCCTTTGCGGAATTCTACGAGAAACTGTATAACTAAATGAATCATTACCGGCAGGCAGGTCGATTGACCTGCCTGTTTTTTTGTGCGAAGGCGAGTCATCAGGATACACATTTATGTGGTATCCTGTTTGACGAGCCCGCATCATCGAGTAGGAGGATTAAATCCTCCCTACTCGATTGGATAATTCACCGGTCAACTACCCCGATCAATTAACGAGGCCGGATATCAGAAACAACTTTTTTGTTGCAACGATAAACCGAAAGAATATATGCATTCATTCTAACATAATTCTTGAAGAAAGCAACGGGATTATGTATAGCGATGGTGGGATTGAATTCGCTCCACAGAACGTCGAAACCGGAAAAACATAGCATATTTGGGCAAAAAAGGGAATTCAATGACCTGAGGAACTGATTCAAATCGCAACAAATCCTATACATTCTGAAAATGTTAAAAAGAAACATGAAAACGACGCTAAATATGGCTGGTACAGATATGATGTTCGTTTTGCTTTGCCGGTATATAATGATAAGACAGGGTGTGTCGAACGATATAATATTTTCAAGGCTGTAATGCTTGTCAGACATGCGGAGGATGATAAAAAATACCTATATGATTTTTTAAGCATAAAAAAAGAAACGAGCAGCCCGCTTGAGTCATAAGACTGTACGGTATAAACCCATTTCTTGGTTGCTATGATAACAAAGAAGGTTCATTTCGTCAAGGATAAAGTGATTGTTCGGTCAGTTCTGACCAAAAAATCCCAGTAACGATATGTGTTGTCGCAAGCCCCGTCTGTTGTTTGAAGGGCGGTGATTACGATGGACTATGCTAACCAACAAAAGGCATTGTTGAATCAAGTCATCGACAATGCCTGTATAAA
>CACYDN010000253.1 GCA_902773185.1 uncultured Lachnospiraceae bacterium
ACCTACTCCGCAATATGCATCCAGAAGCCCCGAAAAGGAAACGGAGGTCTGTTTCTCCGAAAAGCCCCAGCTGTGGGACACCACATAGACAAAGAGAAGCGACCAGATGAAATGCAGGATCAATATCACGTAGAAGCTCTTCGATTTGATCATTCTGTACAGGAACATTTTTGTCTGATTAAGCAATGCCGGCACCTCCTGTCCACTGGCCCTCGTCCGTAATGGCCATATAGAATTCTTCGATATCCTCATGATGAAGGCGAAGCTCGTCCACGCCGATCCCCCCCATTACAAGGGCGCGGTTCAGCGCGGCCCGGTCAATGCCGTTGCCGTAGATGGCAAACTCATGCTCGGAAATCTGACGGATATTCTGATAGCCCCAGCTATATACCATATTCATGGCGTCCTGCACGCGGTCTACGGAAAGCTCGATCCGGTCATTGCCGCCATTTTCCAGATCCTCCGCCTTGAGCTCTGCCAGGATGCGTCCCTGGTGGATGATGCCGTAATCCGTGGCAACCCTGGAAAGCTCGGACAAAATATGGCTGGAGATCATAATGGTGATGCCGAATTCCCGGTTCAGGCGGATGACGGTGTTACGCATTTCCTGAATGCCCTGCGGGTCCAGACCGTTGATCGGTTCATCCAGGATCAGAAACTCCGGTGCCTGCACCATGGCCATGGCAATGCCCAGTCTCTGTTTCATACCGAGTGAAAACTTTCCGGCCTTTTTCTTGCCGGTATCCCCCAGCCCCACCAGGTTCAGGTACTCCGGAATCACATTCATATTCTGCCCCAGCTCGAGGCAGCGGCACTTCATATTCTGCATCGCCGTAAGCTCGGGATAAATGCCGGGTGCTTCAATGAGACAGCCCACTCTGCCTCTCACATCCCGAAGTCCGGGCCCCGTTTGCCCAAATAACCGGTAGCTTCCCTCCGTCTGGTTTGCCAGCCCGGAGACGATCTTCATGATTGTTGTTTTTCCCGCACCGTTCCGTCCGATAAAGCCATAAATCGAGCCCCGTCGGATGTGGATACTCACATGATCCACTGCCAGAACACTGCGGAACCGCTTGGTCAGATTTTCTGTTTCCAGAACAAATTCCTGCATGACTCCTCCTCTCTTATTTCGATTTCGCTATTTTTGAAACCAGATCTAAAAACGGCCGAAAAGCAGACGGCAGCGCATACATCTCCGTCAGCTCCTCCGGCGTGGCCCAGGTAAAGGGGCTGCTGTGGGCTCCGCAGCGGATATATACCGCTTCCATTTCCCACTCTTTATGTGTAAAAACATGTGTATAAGTACTCTTCATGAGAAGCTCGGTCGGATGGGCGCCGCACGCCTCCGCAAACCGGAGCGCGGTATCTTCCGCATGCGTTGCAAAGCCTTGATCCGCATCCCCGTGCCATGCCGCAGGAAACTCCCACAGCCCGGCCAGAAGACCGCTGTTCTTTCTCCTGGAAATGGCTACCTTGCCGTCACAAAGAAGGATTGCCAGAATTCTTTTTTCCTTTGTCCGCTTCCGTTTCGGGAGCCGCCGGGGATAGTCCGCCTGCGTGCCGGTCTTACGTGCCTTGCAGAACGCCCTAACGGGGCATTCCATGCAGTGCGGCTGTCCGTTCGGCAGACATACCTTCTGTCCCAGCTCCATCAGCCCCTCGGTCAGCATGGCCGGGTCACCGAACCGGTACGCTTTTTCCAACTCTTTTGTGACTGCACGTTTCACCTCCGGCCGGTCCACTTCCTCCGGAAGAACGGTAAGCCGTGCGTAAATCCGGAGCACATTTCCGTCTACCGCCGGAACAGGTTTCCCAAAAGACAGCGAAAGAACGGCCCCTGCCGTATAGGGGCCGATTCCCGGCAGTTTTCGGACTGCCGTTTCCTCCGACGGAAAAATACCGCCATACTCTTTCATGATCACCTCGGCAGCCCGCTTCAGATTTCTCGCCCTGCTGTAATAGCCGAGTCCCTCCCAGAGCTTCATGAGCCGTTCATCGTCCACACGGCTGAGCGCGGCGATATCCGGAAGTTCCCGCAGAAACCGTTCATAATAGGGAATCACCGCTTCGATCCGTGTCTGCTGGAGCATGATTTCCGAAAGCCATACATGGTAAGGCTCCCGGTCCACCCGCCAGGGTAGCTGCCGGCGATTCTCTTCGTGCCAATCCAGAAGGGCCGGCACAAGCTTTTTCCAATTCACTGAGGATTTTTCATCCATTTTCTTATGTCTTTCACCACTTATTTCCGCTTCAGAAGATTCCGCAGCACCGCGGATTCGCCATCAGATCCTTCTTCCGAATCGGCACCGGCCGTATCCTCTTCATAATCTTCGAACTCAGCTTCTTCCGCTTCCTCCGCACGTTTTTCGGCTTCGGGATCTTTGATGCCGGTCTGCATCCGGATCTCATACTCATTCGCCGGCATAGGCTTCGCATAATAGTAGCCCTGGATCATATCGCAGCCCTGCTTGGCCAGGAAATCCACCTGCTCGCGGACCTCCACGCCCTCGGCAACCGTCCGCATATGAAGACTCTTGGCCAGCTTAATGGCCTCGGCCACAACAATCTCGCCGCGCGTATCATCAAATTCACCGCGGAAGAAATCCGCATCCAGCTTCAGCACATCCAGTGGCATATCCTTCAGGGAATTCAGCGACGAATAGCCGGAACCGAAGTCATCCATGGATACCGCAAAACCATATTCCTGCAGCCTCTTAATGATGGTAACGAGAGCCTTCTTATCATCGAAGAACGCACTCTCCGTCAGCTCGATCTCAATATATTCGTGCGGTGTGCCCACCTCATCCACGATATCCCGGATCTGCTCCGCCAGATCACTCTCCGCAAAATGCGCCCGGGATACATTGACGGATACCGGTACCAGAGAGAAGCCCTGATCGAGCCATTTTTTCTGATCCTCCGCCACATGCCTTAGCATGTAATGATCGATTTCGGTGATAAACCCGTTCTTCTCGAAGATCGGGATAAATTTCCCGGGC
This sequence comes from uncultured Lachnospiraceae bacterium, assembly GCA_902773185.1. Lineage (GTDB taxonomy): Bacteria > Bacillota > Clostridia > Lachnospirales > Lachnospiraceae > Eubacterium_Q. Next base: position 3,000 of record CACYDN010000253.1, read on the forward strand.
GGCAGGAAGCCGAGAGACGGACTCTGCCAGCGGATCAGCGCCTCCGCACCGGAAAGCCTGTTGGTACGGGGATCGTATTTCGGCTGGTAGTATACCATGAATTCTTCCCCTTCGACGGCGCGGTACTGCCGCTCCTGAACCAGCATCTCCCACTTCTGGGCTTTTACAAGATGCTCATCAAATATCTGAATACCGGACTCGTCCGTTTCCGAAAGCGTTGCCCTTGCCGCACAGGCGTTGTTGTAAGCCTTTTCCAGATCGATATTCTTCCGTCTTTTTTTCTTACCGTTCTCATCCACATTGGCCGGAATCATATCGATACCGATGTGGAACCTGACCTGACGTCCGGGTGCCGCATTCTCCAGCTTGACCATGAGATTGCGTACGCGCTTCACCAGTTCTTCCTCGGTTGTCATTTCCAGGAGAACCGCAAAATTGGCAGAACCATAATGCGCAAACATTTCCCGCTTATTCAGATTCTGGCCAAGCTTCGTATACAGCTTCTGCAGAAGCTTTTCCCCATCCTCCACGGAATGACAGATACAATAATTCCTGTATTTCACAAAATCGATATCCAAAATGGCATACGCCCGGTCCGCCGTCTTCCTCTTCTGCAGAAATTCTTCCCCAACACTATGGAAATATTTCCAGTTCCGTCCGCCGGTGATATCATCCGTATAATACAGCGTAGCCATCTTTTTCTGTTTTCTCCGGAGATGGAAGGACCTGATCAGAAGGAAAATGACCAAAAAGATCAGCAGCACAAATATAACGATCGTAAAGATGGCCAGCAGCATCAGATCCGATGTATTGATCCTAAAATACACCTTGCCCACAAAAATCCGCCCATCCGGGAAAGGCACCTCCGCCCAAAGCGGAAGATACATATTATCCTTCAGCGTCAGATTGAACTCAATCTTCTCCTGCAGATCCGAATCTCCGTTTTCCGCATCGGAAACATGGGAAATGTCTACATCTACATGATCCTTATCTTCTTCATATACAACTTTCTCCAGCCTCTTCCAGAACTTCTTATAGTGTATATGGAGACTTTTTCCGTTTTTCACGTACAAAACATCATTCTCGGTATCCTCGTGAATCACCACCGGCGTTACGAGGTCGGTCTGTGTGATCGTTGCTTTTACATCACTGCAGGTATTCTCCCTGTTTCCGTCGATGATATTCCCTTCTCCGTCTGTCACGAACCAGTCCGCATCAACCGCGTTGAGGTAACCCGCAATCTTTTCGTCCCCGTTTTCCTCTCCGTAAAGATAGAAATCGGCCAGGCGGGAAACCGCCTGATAATCGGTCTGAAGAGACTTTTCCATCAGGGTATCCAATGTCTCCTTCATGGCCGCATTCATCAGTTCAAATACCACCCAAACAAAAAGCACGATCAACGGGAGGGTGATCCACCATCTGCTCCTGCTCAGTTTTTTGATTTTCTTTTCCGATTTTCTGACCATGAGATTTCTCCCCTGTTTCCATTTATTAACCGTTCATCAAAAACGGTCCCGGAAATTGTAATATATGTCTTCAATATAACATAAAAACATCTCTCCGAAAAGCATCGGTTTTCGTACAATAGGAAACGCTGTTTCCA
>CACYDN010000254.1 GCA_902773185.1 uncultured Lachnospiraceae bacterium
AGGCTGATAATCTGTTTAAGGCCCCGATCAATCAGCTTACGATTAACAATGACGCAAAAAGACTGAAGTATATCGATAAGTACAGAAAACAAAAGGGGTTCTTTGTTTCCGGTAAGCTTAAGGAGGATGCACATACAAAGGAACTCGACCGGCTGACGGATACGCTCAGGGATTCCCTTGCCAATGATGTCCTGGATCCGCAGTGTTATGATAAACTCATCCTTTCCGTAAAGGAACAGAAGTGGCTGTATCAGAAAATGCAGGCGGCTGCGAAGAAGGGAAATATCGATGCCTATAACCGTTATTCGGCGGAGGTCACCAGGCTGGGGCAGGAGATCAAGACAACCATTACCGAATGCAAGACCTATGAAGACGGTGATATTTACAGATCAAAAGTTGACGGAACCGAAATCGACAGAAAAGAGGTTCTGAAGACGCTTTCCAAAACGGTAACCAAAAAGTTTGGTGATATGAAGCCGTCCTTTGAGTCCTACATGTATAAGCATACCGGAAAATACGCCGGTAATTCCGAAAATGAAATGCGGGACAATATGGTGAAGGTTCTGGCAGCTTATACCCTGAAAAAGCTTGGGAAACCTTTTGACGTGAAGGAAATTCATAAGGTTGCGGATGTCATTCGGGATATGTATGTGCTGAACAATGATGATGCCATGATCCGGGGCCAGAAGAGGCTGAAGGACATCACAAAGGATGTGGACTCGGTTCTTGCAGCCGGAGAAGCACAAAGGCGGCTCCTCTATGATGTGAAGGAGGATCGGTATGCCGAGTATACGCAGGATATGGCAAAGCTCAAAACCTACATGCGCTCTCCGGATGGCAGAAGTCCGGAATACAGGGCATTTTACAATGCGGTGAAGGCCGCATCCGAGCTGGAAGTAACAACGGCGGGTATGACACCGGAACAGAAGGCATCTGTCTATAGACGGATGAATGTTGATCTGATCGGAGCCGTTCGGAAATACGTAAAGGGCAAGGAAAAGACCAGAATCCAGGAAAAAGGCAACGATGCCTTTGCAAATGCGATGGATACGCTCAGTGTGATTTCCCAATATACGAAACCGCAGGGGCAGCCGATGAGTATGAAGGTTGTCAATGTGCTTGCCGGAATCAATAAAATCCGTAAGGATGAAAAACTGAATAATTTCATGAAGTTTGAAAGAGAATTCGGTGTGGCACGTGCCAAGAAGACCTATGATGCAAGAATGGCCAGACAGGCGGGGCACGCGAGACCGGAGGCAAACGGTCCGCGTATCCGTCAGTAACAGAGGGGTGTTTCGCTCCGGATCATATGTTGAATGAAACCGGGACGGTTCTATTGGATGATCAATAGAACCGTTCCGGTTTTGTTTTTGTGCGAAGGCGTGGCATCGGGATATACATTTGTGTAATATCCGGAAAAAAGAATTTTTAAAAAATGCTTGACATATTATCAAAATGATTATAAGATAGAGTCACAAAGAGAAATAATCAAAATGATAATAACAAAAAAGGAGGATAAAGCTATGATGAATAACATGTTTAACGGAATTTTTGGTAAGGTAGCACCGGGAATGTGCAGATTATCCATGAATGGCGGTATTGCCATCAAAACGGCCAATGGATATAAGAGCTACAATGTAGCAAATGGAAGGCTTACAAACTGCGACAATTTTGTTTTCAATATCGGCGAGGAATTCTTCTTTGTGATTCCGACCAACCGGCCGAAGCCGGGCGATATCATCCTGGCAAACGGTAAGCCGAGATGTGTGGTAAGAGCGGATAAGAACCGGATCGTTGCGGTAAGCTACGAGGACGCAACCATCGACCAGATCCTGCCGGAACGGCACATCTTTATGGGAAATGTATATTTCTACGGAAAGATCGTATCCATGTTCGGCGGAAATCTGAAGAAAGGCAAGGGACCGGAAAAAATCATGCGGTACATGATGCTTTCCGAAATGCTGAAACAGAACGGAAAAGGGGAAAACGGAGGCCCGGGCGGTCTGGCCGGTATGAACAATATGCTTCCCTTTCTCCTGATGGGAAACGGTTTTGAGGGACTCTTTGGTGATTTTGATGAAGATTTCTTCGATGATGAGGAAGAAGGAATAGCGGATGCACCGGATGCGGAGATTGATCCGGTGGAGGAGCTTTTTGCAGGAGATGACAATCCGGTATAAGCATTCTGCAGAATAGACACATTCATAATAAATACAGCAAGAGGAAATGAAAGGAGGGCGCTTATGGGCAGCGGAATTTGGAGAGAAGATACATTCAGAGCATATGCAAGAAGAGCAGGCAGGGTCGTGGACAGCACCGGCCGGATCGCCGGAGATTTTAAAAATCAGGATATGTTTACCGCGAAATGGCTGAGCCCGATGCTCGACCCCAAGGATGTTTGTCGGGAGTGCTGTGACAGTGCGGAGCATCCGGAGACCATCCCGGTCATCCTGGCGCTCGATGTGACCGGCTCGATGGGACAGGCGGCCGTAGCTGTGGCGAAGGAGCTGAATGTGATCATGACAAAGCTTTACACGAAAATCAGGGATGTGGAGTTCATGGTCATGGGGATCGGTGATCTGTTCTATGATTACTGCCCGCTGCAGGTATCCCAGTTTGAATCGGATATCCGGATCGCAGAACAGCTGGATAAGGTATATTTCGAGTTTGGCGGCGGCGGAAACGGTTATGAATCCTACACGGCAGCATGGTATTTCGGTCTGAATCACATCCGGCTGGATGCGTGGAATCGGGGCAAAAAGGGCATTATCATTACAATGGGAGATGAGGGACTGAATCCTTATCTCCCAGCAGATAAGCTGGAAAAGGTAACAGGCAGACCGCTCACCCGGGATGTGAATACACCGGAGCTTTACGAGGCAGTGCGTGAAAAATATGAGATCTATCATATTTTCGTGGATCATCACAGCCCGCGATATCGGAATGACAGCTATCTTCTCAGCTGGCGGCAGCTTTTGGATCGGGAGCATTTTCAGGTGGTACGGATGGAAGGAATTGCGGATACCATCATCCGGATCGTAACGGAGGAGGCAGGACGGAATAATCTGATCCCGGGAAGAGTAGACCTTCCGCATGCAGCGGGAATCAGCTGGTAGAAACTCGGTATACCGGTGTCGGATTCGAAAACATTATAAATGGGATGAAACAGAAGGAAGGAGGAGCGGTATGGAAAGGACAAAGGAATTCAAAATCGTGATCGGCGCCAATTTCGGTGATGAAGGAAAGGGTCTTGCAACCGATTTCTTTGCCGCAGAGGCGGCCCGGCAGGGCAGGAAATGTCTGGTGGTCTGCTCGAATGGCGGTGCCCAGAGAGGACATACCGTAACCCTTCCCGATGGCAGACGGCATGTATTTCATCATTTCGGCTCCGGCACCTCTGCCGGGGCCGATACAAGGCTTCCTTACTTTTTCGTGATCAATCCGATGATCTTTATGCAGGAATATGAGGAACTTTTGGAAATGATGGGTGCAGATGATCAATTTCCCGTTCGGGTTTATCTGCACCCGGACAGCCCGGTGACGACCCCCTTTGATATGATCACAAATCAGATTGTGGAAGCCGGCCGCGGAGATAACAGGCACGGAAGCTGCGGCTTGGGAATCTGGGAAACGATTCTCCGGCAGGGTGCGTCGGAATTTGCCGGCGGATCGGGAACCCTTGGGAAGATGGCAGCTATGTCGGACGGAGAACTCAGAGTGTATCTAGAAATGCGTTGCCGGATGTATCTGGGTAAACGGCTTCGGGAGCTGGGCGTGGGCAGGATACCGGAGGGCTGGCTGGATATTCTCGATAATCCGCATTTGATTGAGAATTATATTATGGATTTTCGCGAGATGCTTATGCATGTAATCGTTACGGAGGATGACAGGTTTGCGGAGTACGATACCGTGATCTTTGAAAACGGCCAGGGCCTTCTATTGGACCGCTGCCGGAAAGAATATGGAAATCATACCACACCGAGCAATACGGGGCTCAGGAATCCGGCAGCACTCATCAGGGAATATATTTCCGGATTCCGGAATGCCGGAATAAGAAATGATGTCCCTGCTTGGAAACAAAGCAGGGAAGAAAATGCCGGAAAAGAGAAGGATGAAATGAATATAGAAGTTTGCTATGTTACGAGAACGTATCTGACTCGTCACGGTGCCGGCCCCATGGATGGGGAATGTCAAATGGCTGCTATAAATCCGGATATGATCGATCGGACGAATATGCCGAACCCGTATCAGGGAACCCTGCGGTACGGGAAACTGGATGAAAAGATATTTTGGAAGCGAATCCGGGAGGATTTTGAAAGTGAACGGTTTCCGGCCGGATGTAAGGTGAGGATGACTGTCATGCTGACGCATCTGAATGAATATGATCATCCGCTGGCGGAACGTTCGGATTATCTCTCTGCCGGTGAGACAGGTGCTTCCGTGTGCGAAGCAAAAAGGAATGAAACACAAAGTTGTTTACATAATGTTATCGGACGGGTTTCCGCGTAGCATTTTTTTGAAAGATCGGCACTTTTTTTCCTGATTTCTATTAAAACAACATTTAAGTGTTGCACTTTTGTTATGCTTTTTCAGTATAATATGAATAGACGCTGAAATTTACATAGAGTAGAATAGTTTACAGAGAAATGGTACAAAAGAGATAAGGATATTGCAGAATCGGGAAAAGGAGAAAAAAATGCCAAACTTTAAGAATGAACTGTGGAGTAAATTTGAACATCAGATTCAGCTGAGCGATTTCTTTGACAGAAGAGATCCGGAAAATGAGGAGATTTTTGCGGATGCGGGTATTGATAACAAATCCCCGGCCGAGCTGAGAAGCCTTCTCATTCAGTTCGCGGCGCTGTCTGATATGAGCGTAAAGAGGTTGGCGTCTCTGACCGGAGTAGCAAAGGAAAATGTCGGAAATGCGTTTCTGGAATATCTCAGTAGAACGAAGGATAAGACTTTTGCGCAGCTGAAAGCACCGCAGCTGAAAGCACAAAAACCGAACGTGATCATAAAAGAACCTGAGAAGGATGAAGTGAAAATGCCTTCTTTGGAAGAAGCACAGAAGTCCATTGATGCAACTGTGAAGAAGATCGTTCCGATTCCCAATAAACTGAATTATGAGAATGATGTTCCCGATCGGTCGGAATTTGTACGAAAAACCTATGAGGCACAGAAGACTACCGGTGAAAAGCTTCTTTTCACTACCATGATGATGGCAAAGCTCGGTTCCGGTGTAAAGGTGGATCCGAAAGAGGAAAAAACCTATAGAGAGCTTGATCAAAGGTGTCTGAATGAACTAGCTCTCGGGGATGCGGATATTGAAAAAACACTGGCGGATGTGGAAAAAATCCATACTATGCTGGCGCTGGGAACAGGCCGGGAACTGACTGAGGCTGAAGAAATCTTCGAAGGCGTAGAGGATAGTGAAGATAAGGCCGCGTTTGCCGTTATGAATGGCGGAACCTTCCATTACAGGATGTACAGCCAGTTTGCTTTGAATCTGGAAGATATGATCCGGGAAACCTATATCCAAAAGTATGCCGAGGATTTCAAACTCGATGCCGATACAACGGTAGCGGAATATACGAAGGCAGCAGGTATGAACGACAAAGATGCTGCACGTTACATGAAGCAAAACGGATTTACACCCGAGATGAAGGCTTTTGATGCCTATGGGATAAATGGGAAAAACGCTGAACAGAAGAAGGCGGATATTCAGGTCCTTCGGTACCAGGCTGTGGCAGTGAAGTACGATATTCTGCGGGAAAAAGCACGCAAAAATGCCGCTAAATTTCTGAAAAAGTCGGAGAAGGCGTTTTACGCGAAGGCTCTTAAGTTTGGTGAGCGGAACGAAAAAGGCGAGATTTTTGATCCGGCTGATCATCTGGAAGAGTATTGGACAAAGGGAATCGGAAGCTCTCTTGCGGCAGAGCTCCGGGCAAAGCTTACGCCGGATACAGATTTAAAGTTTGATCTGATGCTTACAACTGAAACACCGCTTACTGTGCAGAACAATGATCTGAACACGTTCTTTATCAAAAACGAATTTGAATTCCACAATCAACGGGCAACAAGGCTGAAAGTGGAGGAAAATGTTGGGGCCGAAATCAAGGATCAAGAGAAGAAGAATGAAGAACCGAAGGTCGTAGAAAAAGGCGAAGTTAAGAATGAAGTAAAGAATGTACAGGAGAAAAAAACTGAGAATCATCAGGTAAATGCACCCATGCAGCCGGTGAATAATCAGGCGAACGTGCAGGCCGGTCAGGCGGGAAATGAGGCGGGTAAGGCGGCTCCGGAAAAGAAGGATACGAAAGCCGAAACCATTATCAGTAATTTCCGGATGCAGTACAGCTTCCCGGGAATCTGCAGGACTGCTACAGGAGTCTCGGAGGCCATCAGCGGGGTATCCCACTTCTTCCTCGCAGATTCAACCGGACACTTTAATAAGATGAAGAATAATGCTAAAAACCTGAAGAAGGCAGCGGATCAGATGCTGAAAACGGTCATGAAGAATAAGCAGCTTTCCAGACAGGAGTTTGAGTCTGTTCTGGATCTGGTGAATGAGACGGAAAAGGAAATGCTGCTGTATCTGGAAGGAAAGCATAAGCAGATTGAGGCAAATCCGGAGAGAAAGAGTGATGGCTCCAGATCCTATGAACAGGAACGGATCACAGCGGTTCTTCGTTCGCTGGAATCCATCTCGGAAATGAAGTCTGCCATGAATGCGCTTATGGGCAGAGGAAATGTCAGAAGCGAGAAGCACGAGCGGGATAATATGATCCGGTATTATAAGAATGAGCTGATTCATGATCCGGAGATAAATGAGGACATGAGTTTCGTTGCCGCACGACTGAAGAACGGTGAACTTGAGACAGAGAACGCCTTCCGTTATGATGCTTTTAAGCAGTGCGTAGATGCATGGAACAGCCGTAATATCACACCGATGGCTAATTTTATGACCCGGTGTATTCAGGATTTCACAGAATCCTTTACAGGTATCACTATGGAGGGGGATGCAAAGAAAAATCTTTACAGGGCTGAAATCTGTGTCAAAATGAAAAAGCTCCTGGAGAATGACCCGCAGCTGATGGCAGCTGCCGTTCAGAGCGGCCTGATGCCCGAAACACTGAAAAGTCTGGATGGTATGGAGCAGCTTTGCAAATATGCATTCCGGAAGGACAAGAAAATGAAAGTCGATCCGGAGCGTGCCGGCCGCTGGACAAAGCAGACAAAGATTGAACATTATACGGATCTCATGATGTACAGACTCATTCAGGAAAATGAACTGATCCTGAAGGATGAAATCCTGGAGGATGCGGCAAAGAAAAATGCATATGATAAGGAAGTGCAGGACGGTATCCTTGGCTATTTTAAAACCTTCAAGGATAAGGATATGGCAGAGACCCTGTTTGGAAATTCAATTGATTACAAGATTCTGAAGAATGAAAAGGACGGTGAGCTTTCTGAAGGGGATGTTCTAAAGTATGCAAAGGACATGGTGGATTTCATTGGAAAATATGAGAATGATCTGATCGAGGGCTATGAGCATGCGCTTGGGATTCATGATCCGGAGAAGCTGCAGCCTGGAGTTGAACACCCGGATGTTGAAGATCCCAAAACCGGCGTCAAGCGGAAAATGAATATGTATGAGTTGGGTGAACTGAATGCCAGACGCAACACGCGGGCTGAATGGGAAGGACTTTCCAGAAGAGAAAAGCTGGAAAGAGCGCTTGCCATGGAGGAAAGATATATTCGGACAGGTATACAGCCGTTGGGAAGACCCGATGGTCCGGAGATGAACGGGGAAGAAGAAAAGGTGTCCTTTGTTCAGGCGGGAAGAGGCGTACAGAAGATGTACTTTGTCAAATATAACCAGTACCTGGAAAGTATTGAAGCCGCAAAGGAAAAGATTCCGGCAGTAAAGGCCCTGGTGAATGCTGCGGATCAAAAACTGTATCGGCAGAACCGCGACAGAAATCTTTCCGGTTTCGTCACAGATCTGGGAAATCCGGTAACGGAAAACCGGAAGAGAGAAATGATCCGAAACTATATCACGGATAAGGGTCTGTATAAGCTTCCGATTGGGGAGTTTATCGATAAGGCTTCCGGTATTGAAAATGCTTTCTTTGATCCGAAGGAAGCACCGGAACGCGTTGCGGGATCTCTCGAAGAGCGTCTCACCGCACATCAGAAGGAATTCGAGGCGAAGAAGACGCAGCAGAAGGAAGCTGTGAAGACCAAAAAATTAACGATCACAACATCTTCTAAAAAGAGGAATGAGGTTCAAAAGATGGATAGAGTAATGAATTAATCTTTGAGCCAACGTGTATGGATGAAAGCCCAAAACAGTATATGGGAGTAAGTCTTCGGGAGAATGAATTATGCGGACATATCAAATGACAGATGAGGAAAGAAAGTTTCTCAATACCTATGACATAACTTCTTTTGACAGACCGTCGCTCACGGCCGATATGGCGGTTTTCGCCATTCTGACGGAGAATGAAACGGAAGAGTACCGAAAGGATCCGGCGCAGAAGCTGGGAATCCTTCTGGTCAGACGCGAAGGCTTCCCCTACAAGGGAAGCTGGGCACTTCCCGGCGGATTTGCGAAAAACGGGGAATCGATCGATGAAACGGCCTTGCGTGAGCTCCGGGAGGAAACCGGTGTCGATAGTGCCTATCTTTCTTCCTTTGGCATGTTCAGTACACCGGCGCGTGACCCGCGGGGCTGGATCGTATCGGAGGGCTTTCTCGCGCTGGTGGATCAGAGAAAATGCAGACTCCGTGCAGGTTCCGATGCCTGGGAGGCAGCGTGGTTTACCGTGGATATTCGCCGCGAGGAGCTGAAAAAGCATGTTCTGGCAAATTCTGCGGAGATCATCACAAAGTACGTACTGACCCTCAGCAGGAAACCGGCCGCCGATGCGCAGGATCCGGAGATAATAGAGCAGAAGGGAAATGAGGCTGAAAACCGGATTCCGGATTCCGTGATCACGGCAGCTGTAGAAGAAACAAGAACCTTCAGCAATCACCACGAAACCGCTATATATACGATCATCGACAGTGACGGTCTGGCCTTTGACCATGCGGAGATCATCGTCAGGGCCTTTCAGGCGCTCCGGGAAAAGACGCGGACAGATACCATTGTCTTTGATCTGATGCCGGAGAAGTTTACGCTTTACAGTCTGCAGGCAGCGTATGAGATCATTCTGGGAGAGAGCCTTACGACGCCGAACTTCCGGCGGAAGATTGCACCCTATGTCGTGGAAACGGACGAAATGACAGGAGGTGCGGGGCATCGACCCGCCAAGCTTTTTAAACGTAATCTGGATACTTTTTACCGGGATACCAAATAGACCATGTAAAAACCGCTTGTGTATGCAGGCGGTTTTGGTGTATCATAGGTGAAAATGTGAAAAACGGCAGGGGAGCAGCCTGCCCCGAATTCAGAAAGAGGATAAGTGATGATGAAATTAGAACCGATCGTTGTTTCCCTTTTGGATACCGACCTGTACAAGTTTAATATGGATCAGGTAATCTTTCATAAGCATACCGATCTTTGCGGCCAGTATTATTTTAAGTGCAGAAACAAGGGCATCAAGTTTACCGAGGAAATGGTAGAGGAGATCAGCGCACAGGTGGATCATCTGTGCTCGCTCCGTTTTAAGAAGGAAGAGCTGGATTATCTCCGGAGCATCCGGTTTATTAAGAATGACTATGTGGAGTTCCTTCGGCTGTGGCATCCCATCCGGGACTATGTCACGATCGAACTGAAGAAGAACGGGGAACTGTCCATCATCGTGGACGGTCCGCTTTTCTCTGCCATGCAGTTTGAAATCTACCTTCTGGAGATCGTCAACGAAGTTTACTTCCGTATGGCTTTTGATTACGAGGCACTTCGGAAGTCTGCGGGCGAAAGGCTGGATGCGAAGATCAAGGGCTTCAACGATGGCACCTACACGTTCCATTTTGCGGAGTTCGGCTGTCGCCGTCGTCTTTCCCGGGAATGGGAGGATGTGGTTGTCCGCCGGCTTGTAACGGAGACAAAGAATTGTGTCGGTACATCCAACGTGTACCTGGCCATGAAATACAATGTGACACCGATCGGAACCTATGCGCATGAATTCGTGCAGATGTATCAGGGAATCGATTCAATCCCGCTTGCATTTACCAATCATCATGCCATGAATGACTGGTATGATGAATACAAGGGTGATAACGGTACTGCGCTTACGGATACCATCACCACGGATCTGTTCCTGCTGGATTTTGACCGGTCCATGGTGAATAACTACAACGGTGTACGTCACGACAGCGGTGACCCGTATGTATGGGGTGAGAAGATCATTGCGCATTACAAGAAATACGGCGTGGACCCGCGTACAAAGCTGCTTCTTTTCAGTGATAGCCTGGATTTTGACAAGGCCCAGAAGCTGTATGAGTATTTCCGGGAAAAGACCAAGGTCAGCTTTGGTATCGGAACCTTCGTTTCAAATGATACAGAGGAGGATGCGCTCAATATTGTAATTAAGCTGCAGTATGTGAACGGACGGCCCGTTGCGAAGCTTTCGGATGATGCGGGTAAATCCATGTGCAGAGATGAGGCCTTTTTGGACTATCTCAGGCGTTCGGTGGATTACCGTCTGAACAGAGAAAAAAACGGCAGAAAATAATCGGAGTTAAACATGGAACGGGAAGGTTTTAAGAGCAGACTCGGCTTCATACTGGTCAGTGCAGGCTGTGCGATCGGTATCGGAAACGTCTGGCGGTTTCCCTACATGGTAGGACAGAACGGAGGTGCCATCTTCGTTCTGTTTTATTTGGGATTTCTGGTTTTGATGGGCGTTCCGGTTCTCACAATGGAACTGGCTGTGGGGCGCGCCAGCGGGATGACGACCCTGAGAGGCATGCAGAAGCTTGAGAAAAAAGGACATTATTGGCATCTGCACGGTTGGACCAGTTATTTCGGTTCAGCGGTTTTGATGATGTATTATACCACTGTGGCCGGTTGGATGCTGGCCTACTGCTGGAAGTTCCTCGCCGGAAAATTTGAGGGCGTTCGGCAGGAGGAAACGGGAGCGGTTTTTGACCAGCTCCTGGCAAGTCCCTACAAAATGATGATCTTTATGGCTGTCACAGTCATACTGGGTTTCCTCGTACTCTGCTTTGGCGTACAGAAAGGGTTGGAACGCGTAACCAAATTTATGATGATCGGCCTTCTTCTTCTGATCGTGGTTCTGGCGGTAAACAGCGTAGCGCTGAAGAATGCCGGTGAGGGCATCCGGTTTTATCTTTTGCCGGATGTGGAGAAGGCGAGGGCTGCCGGCTGGCAGAATGTGATCTCCGGAGCCATGAAACAGGCGTTTTTTACCATCAGCGTGGGAATTGGTTCCATGGAGATCTTCGGCAGCTACATGTCCAAAGAACGAACCCTTCTGAGTGAATCCGTTCAGATCATTTCGCTTGATACCTTTGTGGCCATCATGTCCGGTCTTATCATTTTTCCGGCCTGCTTTTCCTTTGGAGTAGAGCCGGATCAGGGACCGTCGCTGATCTTTGTGACACTTCCGCGGATTTTTATGAATATGACAGGCGGGCGTATCTGGGGGACTCTGTTTTTTGTATTCATGGTTTTTGCCAGCTTTTCCACAGTGACGGCTGTTTTCGAAAATCTGGTGCGGTCGCTGATGGATAACCTGGGCTGGTCGCGGATCAGATCAGTGGCAATGAATTTTGTACTGATTCTGGTCACCAGTGTGCCTTGTGTTCTGGGCTTCAATAAATGGTCGGATCTGACACTGATCGGAAAACGAGGTGTTCTCGATTCGGAGGACTTCATTGTCAGCAATATCCTTCTTCCGGTGGGATCGATCATTTTTGTTCTGTTCTGTACCTGGCGATTTGGCTGGGGCGCCGAGAAATATCTGGAGGAAGCGAATACGGGAAAGGGACGCAAAATGTCACGCATCATGATTCCCTATTTCAAGTATGTTCTTCCTGTTCTGATCCTGATCCTTATGATCCGCGGATTCATGTAAAAAACTTAAAAAGAGCTTTTGTAAAATAATGTCCACCCGGTTTCATCAGGTGGACATTTTGTTATGAGGATGATATACTATTGCTGATGTTTTTTATGAAAATGAATACAATCTGTATGTTGTAAGGAGGATAATTAAAATGAAAATTCTGGCAACCAAAGAAGGCACAACCACCATTCTCTGGCCCGAGGGCTGGATTGATTCCACAAATGCGCAGGAGCTGGAACACGCAGCTTTCGGTGAGGCAGCGGACTGCGACAAAATGATCATTGATTTTTCTAAGGTGGATTACATTTCCTCGGCCGGTATCCGTGCGATTCTTGCCGCTTACAGAGAAATGGAAGATAAGGATGGACTTACACTCAGAAGTCTGAATGACAATGTAGCGAACATCCTTCGACTGACAGGCTTCGATCAGCAGCTGGATATTGAGGAATAGTAGAGTATGGAAGATAGCATTTCCGGGCGGGATACCGCACAGGAAGCGGGAGAGGGGTTCCATGTCAGCCTGCATCTCCCGGCGGAGCCGGGGCAGCTGACGGTTCTTCGAAAGACGGTATTTCAGCTGCCGCGTGTTTCGGATAAACTAAAAATGGATCTGCATGTTATGATCGAAGAAATCTTTGTGAACATCTGCTCCTACGGCTATCCGGAAGGGAGTGGTACGGTAGATGTTTCCTTTGATGTGCAGGATGCGGTGACCATTGTCTTTACGGACAGCGGAAAGCCTTTTGATCCGACAAAGGATCTGCCGAACATGGCGGAATACGATATCATGCATACAATCGGCGGCGTTGGTCGGTTCCTAACCTTTCAGCTGGCCGATGATTACAGCTATGAGCACGTTGGCGATAAAAACGTTCTGCGTCTCGTGAAGAAACTTGACTAATACAGGTTTCTTTTGGTAAAATACCGTGAGTATGTGCCGAAAAGGACAGGCACTTTTTATGTAAATAATTGTTAGCAAAGAAAGGCGGAAGTATGGACGATCAATTCAATCAGTTTGGTCAGCAGCCCGGATATGATCCGAATATGGGTCAGCCGCAGTTTGATCCGAACGCACAGTTCCAGCAGCAGTATGACCAGGCACAGCAGTTTGGTCAGCAGCAGTATGACCAGGCACAGCAGTTTGGCCAGCAACAGTATGATCAGGCGCAGCAGTTTGGTCAGCAGGGCTTTGACCCCAACGCGGGTATGCAGCAGATGCAGTACCAGTCGGATTCGGAGCCTTCTTTTAATCCCAACATCGCATCTCCCATGGGTCAGGCACCCATGCCGCCTGCACCTGCACCGGAAAAGAAGAGCAAGAAGGGTCTCATCATCGGCCTTTCCATCGCGGGCGTTCTGCTTGTGGCTGCGGCACTTCTGATCTTTGTATTTGATGTGTTCCACATCTTCAAGAAGGATAAGGGAAATGATTCCGCGGAGGCTGTCGTAAAACAGTTCATTCAGGCAATCGGTGATGCCGATGCCGATAAGCTGATGGAATGCGTTCCGAAGGAAGCAATGGGTGCACTGAGTGAATACGGTACATCCAAGGAAGAAATCCAGCAGGCACTCAGCCTGATGAAGGGCTTCGGCCTTAAGGTTGATGGCAATGTGACATCCGAGGAAGATATGTCCGTGGATGAGGTGAAGGCGGCTGCGCCGTCAGCTTCCAGCCTGAATATCTCTGCCGGTAAGCGTGTAAAGGCAACCGTCAACATGAAGATGAGCCTGATGGGCGAGGAACAGAGCCAGACAAACGATGTGACGTTCATCTGTGCAAAGATTGACGGCAAGTGGTATATCGTGAATTCGGATGCTTCAGAGGATGATTTTATTGATACGGAAGCAACAACCGAAACACCCCTCACGCCTCCGGATACGCAGGCAACATCTGAGGATAATACGCAGGCTACAACCGAAGCTTCCAAGCCGGGTGTGGATAACGCACCTTCCAAGGTGGTTACACCGCCGGCCGGTCTTTCCGACAGCCTTTGGGATACACAGATTTCCTTCGACGGCCATGTTCTGACACTTCCCTGCTCACTCGCAGATCTGGGTGATAAGTGGAAGCTGGAAGATGAGCTGTCCGAAAAGGATAAGACACTTCAGCCGAAGGATACCTCCGATTCCTATTCTCTTACAGCGGATGGAATCGACGAATGGTTCTACGGCTATGTAAGCTTTGTCAATGACAAGACCACCGTTTCCAGTGCAACGGACGGAAAAATCTACTACATGGATCTGGATATCGATTACGTGGATGATCGGACAAAGGTTCCGGATGTGATCCTGCCGAAGGGAATTACATGGGGTTCCAATTCCTCGGATATCAAGAAAGCCTATGGCGAGCCGAGCTACCTCAGCGATGAAGCGGGCTATGATAAGATTTACATGTATTACTATGATGACAGCTATGACAGAGAGTTCGATTTCACACTGGATCGTGAAACCGGACTGGAAGAGATTCGCGTATACAATTACACCATCCAGTATAACTGATCACGAATCCGATACGTGTGCCGCCCTTATCCGGGCGGCGCACTTTTTTTATTGTGCAGTTTCACATTTTTTGCTATACTGAAATAGGTGAAATAAAACGATGACCGCGTAGGGGAGAAAGGGGTTATCATGGAGAAGAAAAGACTGGTTACAAGAAGTGATTTTGACGGGCTTGTATGTGCTATGCTCCTGAGAGAGCTGGATATCATCGACGATATCAAGTTTGTGCATCCGAAGGATGTACAGGACGGGAAGGTAGATATTTCCGAGAATGATATCACCACGAACCTGCCCTTTGATAAGCGGGTAGGCCTTGCTTTTGATCATCACGAGAGCGAGCTGATCCGGAATAAAAAAGAGGATTACGAAGGCAAATACATTATTGATGGCGATGCCAAATCGGCAGCCCGTGTGGTTTATGATTACTATGGCGGCGCCAAGACCTTTACCCGCGTGTCGGAAGAAATCATGACCGCTGTGGATAAGGGCGACAGCGCTGACTTTACCGAGGATGAAATCCTTCATCCAAAAGACTGGGTTCTCATGAATTTCCTTATGGATGCCCGCACAGGTCTCGGCCGGTTCCACAATTTCCGGATTTCCAACTATGACCTGATGATGGAACTGATCGCATATTGTGTGGATCACTCCATTGAGCAGGTTCTGGAGCTGCCGGATGTCAAAGAGCGTGTGGATATGTATTTCGAACAGCAGGAGCTCTTTATTAACCAGCTGAAAGAAGTGACCAAGATTTATGATAAGGTGGCTGTGATCGACCTTCGGGATCTGGAGACCATCTACACCGGTAACCGTTTCATGGTATATGCGCTCTGGCCGGAGGTACAGGTATCTGTGCATGTAGCCTGGGGCTTCCGGAAACAGAATACAGCCGTAATGATCGGCCGGTCCATCATCAATAAGAGTTCCCAGGTGGATATCGGCGAGCTCTGCCTTTCCTACGGCGGTGGCGGTCACAGAAAGGCGGGTACCTGCCAGATCGATAACGATAAGGTAGATGCCGCTTTGCCGGATATCATCGCAAGGCTGAACGGATAGAAAGCAATATAAAAGAAAAGGAAACACGTCTGGTCATACCGTCACGGTATGGCCAGATGTTTTGTGCGAAGGCGAGTCATCAGGATACACATTTATGTGGTATCCTGTTTGACGAGCCCGTATCACCGGGCAGGAATGCTTTATCC
>CACYDN010000255.1 GCA_902773185.1 uncultured Lachnospiraceae bacterium
ATAGACCTCCTGATTGGTTTCGGCGTATACCTGAAGCCAGCCGGAATCCCGTGCGCCCATGGAATCGGAATGATCACAGTTGATGTTGATGGGGCCGGTGAGGGCACGGTTGACAAGGCAGAGTACGATGGGCAGCCGGTCGGAGGCGGCAATATAAAGCTCCTCCCACATGAAAGCCAAACCGCAGGAGGAAGTTGCCGTAAGGGCACGTGCGCCTGCAGCGGATGCACCGATGGCCGCACTCATCGAGGAGTGCTCGGACTCTACCGGAATGAATTCCGTATCAATTTCCCCGCTGGCCACATAGGAAGAAACCATCTGGGGGATTTCTGTAGAAGGTGTGATGGGGAAAGCCGGCATCACATCCGGATTTACCTGTTTGATGGCAAGAGCTACAGCCTCGTTGCCGGACATACGGTCTCTCTTACCCATTTACAGACCCTCCTTCATGGAAATCGCATGGAATGCGCACATATTGACACAGATGCCGCAGCCCTTGCAGTGATCATAGTCGAAATCCAGCCGCTTGCCGTTCTCAACGGGAATACAGCTGTCCGGACACATGGGCGCGCAAAGAAGACAGTGGGTACATTTTTCCCAGTCCATGACGGGTGTTTCGGTCCGCCATTCGCCGGTCAGGAATTCTCTGGCACCGCCGCCGCCGTAGACCTGGTTGCCCAGGGTCATATCCCGGTAGGGCGCGGTTTCCGTTACCTTATGGATATCGGTACGTTCTTTGGACATTATGCCACCTCCTCAAGAGCCCGGCGGAGAGCATTCATGTTGCCCTCGATGACTTCCGGTTTCTTTGCAAATTTATGCTGATAGGAAAGCTCCATCTGACGAAGAAACTCATCTGTATCCATAATGCCTGCCACCTTGACAATGGCGGCCAGCATGGGAGAGTTGGGGAAGTATTTGCCCAGCGTCTCCATGGAGATCTTTCTGGCATCGATGGTATACACCTTGCCCCGGTAGCCTTTCAGGAGAGATACGATCTCTTCCTTGGAGTGTTCCGTATTGATGATGATGCCGCCGTTCGGAGAAAGTCCGCTGGTTACATCCACCGTGTGGAGAAGGGTTTCATCCACGACAACCACGAAGTCCGGCTCATAGATATTGGAATGATTCCGGATCTCATGCTCGCTGATGCGGTTGTAGGCAGTGATGGGCGCACCCATCCGTTCCGGGCCGTACTCGGGAAAGCCCTGCACATACATGCCTGTGCTCCAGGCAACATCTGCCAGGAGAAGAGCCGCCGTCTTGGCGCCCTGGCCGCCCCGGCCGTGCCATCTGATCTCAATCTGTTTTTTCATGGTACCTCACCTTTGATCTATACGTCTTTTGGATTGCAGAGTACCGGAAATGTTCGGCATTTTTCGGGATATTTACCTATTAAAAATGCGGAAATTTGTCTCCGGGACACTGTAATCAGTCATTATAACCATTTTTTCCGCAAAAGTAAAGGGTTTGCGGGTCTTTTCAAAATGATAAATATTTGGTACAATCTACGGTGTACTTTACGAAAGGTTTCTGTGTCCAATTCGGAACAGGAACGAAAAATCATAATTTGTGGCGAAAGCCACGGGATTAACAGAAATGGAGACAAAAGAAATGGTAAAGCTCTATGAAACAGGTGCATGGCTTCTCGGCGGGACCGAGGTTGTTCCCGATACGGAAGAAGGAAGACATGTGCTGGCAGGAAAAGGCGTTACAGCAGCAAAAGAAGAGGCAGAAAAAGGAACGATGGCCTACAGCATTCTGCAGGCTCACAACACATCGGGGGATGCGGAGCATCTGAAGATCCGTTTTGACAAGATGACCTCCCACGACATCACCTTTGTCGGCATCATCCAGACGGCCCGTGCATCAGGCCTTACGGAATTCCCGGTGCCCTATGTGCTCACGAACTGCCACAATTCTCTCTGTGCGGTGGGCGGTACCATCAATGAGGATGACCACATGTTTGGTCTTTCCTGCGCAAAGAAGTTCGGCGGTGTTTATGTTCCGCCTCATCAGGCAGTCATCCACCAGTATGCCCGCGAGGAGCTGGCTGAATGCGGCGCCATGATCCTTGGCTCCGACAGCCATACCCGCTACGGTGCGCTGGGTACCATGGCAATCGGTGAGGGCGGCGGCGAGCTGGCCAAGCAGCTGCTTCGGAAAACCTATGATGTTTCCCGTCCGAAGGTAATCCTGGTTTATATGACCGGCAGTCCCGCAAAGGGCGTTGGTCCGCAGGACGTGGCGCTGGCCATTATCGGTGCAACCTTCAAGAACGGATATGTAAAGAACTGTGTGATGGAATTTGCAGGCCCGGGCGTGGCCGGTCTTTCCAGTGATTTCCGGATCGGTGTGGATGTCATGACAACAGAAACCACCTGCCTTTCTTCCATCTGGACCACAGATGAGGAAACGAAGAAGTGGTATGAGACACACTATCGTCCGGAAGCATATAAAGAAATGAAACCGCAGGATGTGGCTTACTACGATGGTGTGGTTGAGGTCGATCTTTCGGCAGTGAAGCCGATGATCGCACTTCCGTTCCATCCGAGCAATGTATTTACCATTGAGGAGCTGAATGCCAATCTCGGGGATATCCTTCGCGAGGCTGAGGTGCAGGGCAGAAAACAGCTCACCGGTGATGTGGAATTTAAGCTGACCGATAAGATCCGTGACGGAAAGCTCTATGTGGAGCAGGGCATCATCGCCGGCTGCGCAGGCGGCGGCTTCGAAAATATCTGCGATGCAGCGGATATTCTGAAGGGTCATTCTATCGGCAATGACGAATTTACGCTGGCAGTATATCCGGCCAGTGTTCCGATCATGATGGAACTGGTGGAGAATGGCCGCGCGGCTACGCTCCTCAAGACCGGTGCCATCTTAAAGACCGCTTTCTGCGGCCCCTGCTTCGGTGCAGGTGATACGCCGGCGAACGGCGCACTCAGTATCCGTCATTCCACACGGAACTTCCCCAACCGCGAGGGCTCCAAGATCCA
>CACYDN010000256.1 GCA_902773185.1 uncultured Lachnospiraceae bacterium
CATGCTGTCTATCACATCGTATACGAAGATCGGACTCAGGCTCTGCACCCTTCTGGGGGCTATCGTATCACTTGTCAGTGTGATCCTGGGTATTGTGTATCTGGTCCTGAAGCTCTGCTATTGGGACGCGTTTTCCGCAGGTATGGCACCGCTCCTCATCAGTATGCTGTTTTTGGGAGCGGTTCAGATCTTCTCCATCGGATTCATGGGGGAGTATATAATGAGTATCAACCGGCGAGTCATGAACCGGCCGCTGGTCGTTGAATCGGAACGGATTAATTTTGAGGAGGATAAAAACAGTGGGAAAGATCAAAGTGGAAACATGTGAGATTGAAGGCCTTCGGGTGATCACACCGACCGTATTCGGTGATGAGCGCGGCTTTTTCATGGAAACCTATAACGAGAACGATTTCCGTGATGCGGGAATCGATGTAACCTTCGTTCAGGACAATCAGTCCGCCTCCCGGAAGGGCGTGCTTCGCGGACTTCATTTTCAGAAGGAATTTCCGCAGGATAAGCTGGTCCGCGTGGTGATCGGTGAGGTATTTGATGTGGCCGTGGATATCCGCCCGGGTTCCAAGACCTTCGGCAAGTGGTTTGGTGTAAGGCTTTCCCAGGAGAATAAAAAGCAGTTCTTTATCCCGAAGAATTTTGCACACGGTTTTATTGTGCTTTCGGATTATGCGGAATTTGTTTATAAGTGTACCGACTTTTATCATCCCAACGATGAGGGCGGCCTGCTGTGGTCCGATCCGGAAATCGGTGTAGAGTGGCCGATGCCGGAAGGAATGACAAGGGATGACCTTACGCTTTCTGAAAAGGATACGAAGTGGGGCGGTATCCGCGCTTTCCGCGAGGAGAGAGGATTTTAAAAATCCGACCCGGAATAGCGTAGCGCCCAAAGCGCAGCTGTACAAGTATAACGAAAGGAATCTTCTGTAAGTGGAAAAGAAGAAAAAAGAGCCGCCCATGGTGGCAATCCTCTGGAAAAACAGAAAACTGGCTATGACGCTCGCCAAAGATGATTTCAAAAAGAAGTTTGCCGGGTCTTATCTTGGCATTATCTGGGCCTTTGTGCAGCCGGTGATCACCATTCTGGTATACTGGTTCATTTTTGAAGTGATCGGAAAGAGCGGCGAAACCATGAAGATTCCCTTCGTGCTGTATCTGGTGGTCGGGATCATCCCCTGGTTTTTCTTTTCCGACAGCCTGGCTTCGGGAACGATGTGCCTGATCGAGTATGCCTTCCTCGTGAAGAAGGTTGTATTCCGGATTGATATTCTGCCGCTCGTAAAGATTCTTTCGGCAATGTTTGTGCACATGTTCTTCATTGCGTTTTCGATGATCCTGCTTTGTTTCTACGGCATCTATCCGGGACCGCAGGCCATCCAGGTGGTATATTACGTGTTCTGCACACTGGTTCTGGTGCTGGCAATCCTCTATACCACATCGGCCATCACAGTTTTTTTTCGGGATCTTTCACAGATCATCGCTATCTTCGTACTGCAGGTCGGCATTTGGCTTACGCCGATCATGTGGGATGCGGAGGCAAGGCTTGCCGCACATCCGACTATCATTAAGGTTTTGAAGCTGAACCCCATGTACTATGTGGTTTCCGGCTTCCGGGATGCACTCCTCTATAAGAAATGGGTATGGGAGAAGCCCTTCTGGACCCTTTATTTCTGGGGCGTGACGCTGATCCTGTTTTTGATCGGTGTGGGAATATTCCGTAAACTCCGGGTTCATTTTGCGGATGTACTGTAATCGGAAAAGCTGTTTCAAAGGGGAATAACCGCTCGGACGAATTGACACAGGTTACCTGTATTTTACGTATTTATAAAGAATGAGCGTAAGCAAATAAAGAGAATTGAGGTAGAAGAATGGACGCGCCCGTAATTGAGGTCAGCCACATTACCAAAACATATAAGCTCTATGCGCGGAACCGTGACCGCTTGAAGGATTCCTTCGGCATCGGGAAAAAGAAGCGCTATACGGAGCATCATGCCCTTTCCGATCTTTCCTTTACTGTGGATAAAGGTGAATGCGTAGGTATCATCGGTACCAACGGTGCCGGAAAATCCACGATCCTGAAGATCATTACGGGTGTTCTGACGCCGACCTCCGGCGAGCTTAAGATCGACGGGCGGATTTCGGCGCTTTTGGAGCTGGGCGCGGGTTTTAATTCCGAGTATTCCGGTATCGAGAATATCTATCTGAACGGTACCATGATGGGCTTCACCCGGGAGGAAATCGATAAAAGGATGGATGATATCCTGGCCTTTGCGGATATCGGTGAGTTTGTCCATCAGCCGGTGAAGACCTATTCCTCCGGTATGTTCGTGCGGCTTGCCTTTGCGGTGGCCATTAATATCGATCCGGAAATCCTGATCGTGGATGAAGCTCTGTCGGTCGGAGATGTATTCTTCCAGGCCAAGTGCTTCCATAAATTTGAGGAATTTAAAAAGCAGGGGAAGACCATTCTTTTCGTCAGCCATGACCTGTCTTCCATTCAGCGGTATTGTGACAAGGTCATCCTGCTGAATAAGGGAGAAAAGCTTGGTGAGGGAACCCCGGCGGAGATGATCGACCTTTATAAGCGGGCTCTCGTTGGGCAGATCGATGAATTGACCCAGGTCAGAGTGGACGGAAGCTGGTCGGAGGAAAGAAAGCTGGAGGAAGGAGAACGCTGGAAAACCAATTTCGAGCAGAATCCGAATTATCAGGAATACGGTGATAAAAAGGTCGAGATCATCGATTATGCTTTCGTGGACGATACCGGGAAGTATACGGCGACCATTATCAAGAATCATACATTCTTCATCAAGGTAAAGATCCATGCATGGGAGGCCGTGGAGGATCCCATTGTGGCCTATACCTTTAAAGATCTGAAGGGACTGGACATTACCGGAACGAATACGCTGTTCGAAAATATGCCCATCGGTCCCATGGAGGCCGGAGAGGAAAGGGTCATCACCTTCCGGCAGGAAATGAATCTGCAGGGCATGCAGTATCTCATGTCCTTCGGATGTACCCGATATGAAAAGGACGATTTCAAGGTCTACCACCGGCTGTATGACATCATGAGCATCAGTGTGGTTTCGAGTAAGAATACGGTAGGTTTCTATGACATGAATTCGACGATCACAATAGAGAAGGAATAGACGATGGAAATACATGTGGCTGAAAATCTGAAAACGGGAAAGCCCGCTGCCTGGGAGGAGGAGCTGCTGCTTCGGGTGTCTACAGAGGAAAATCCCGAGACGAATCTGGCAAGTCGCCCCACGCAGGAAAAGACCGGGGCGGAGACGGATTGGCGCATGCTTTACCGTCTTTCCGGTATCCGGAGGAATCTTTTATCCTGGTATGATTTTTCGCCGGCATCTCTGGCGGAGGGCGAAAAGGCGGAGCTTTTGGAAATGGATGGCGGCTATGGCGAACTGACGGGGCTTTTTACGGAAAAATGCCGCAGGGTCGTGTCGATTCTGCCGACAAAGATCCGGGCGGAGATATCCGCCAAAAGAAATACCAATCCGTCGCTGACACTTTATGCGGGAAGTATAAAGGATCTGGAAATCCGGGAGCTTTTTGATATTGTGACCCTGATCCTTGAACCGGATACCGGGGAGGCAGGAGATGAAGCGTCTTTCAGTGATAAGCTGAGGTTCGCGAAGGAACATCTCAGGCCGGGCGGAACACTCATCACGGCGGTGGAGAATCGGTATGGTCTCAGCTATATGAACGGCGTCAGGGATATGAAGAACGGAAGAGTCTTCGGATCCCTTTTGGAAAAAGAAGAAAAGACACTGGACGGCATGTCCAAAAACAGTCTGAAGAGACAGCTTACCGCTGCCGGCTTCGGTTCCGGACGGTTTTATTATCCGCATCCCAATCACTATCTTCCGATGGCGATTTACTCCGGCAGAAGACTTCCCCGGGAAGGGGAGCTTGGGAAAATGCCGGTATTTAAGGATGGTCGGTTTGTTATTTTCAATGAAGAGGATGCCTGGGATGCGGTGATCCGAGATCAGGCCTTTCCGGATTTCGCCAATGCGTTTCTGGTTTTCGCAGAGAAACCGTTATAAATCCGGTAAACAACCGAAAAGGACGGAAATCTTATGGATTTTATCTACGCCAAATATAATTCACTGCGGCAGCCTGCCTGCCGGGTGCATACCTTTTTCCTGAAAGAGGGAAATCAGATTTACGTGGAAAAAAGGCCGGAAACGGATGCCGCCAAAGGGCATCTTGCGGCCATGAAACGAAATAAAGAGCTTCTTTCGGGTGTGTGGGAGAATATCCGCCCCGTGGAGTTTGAGGAAGTGAAGGACGGCCTCCGGTTTCCCTTTGTGGAAGGAGAGCCGGTGTTTGTATGTCCTGTGATCGCGAAGGAGGACATGGACAGCCTTGTGGATACCCTTTCCGCGGCTATGGATATAGTCCTTGCGGTAAAGGAGGAGGCAAAGGTTCCGTTTGAGCTTACCGATGGATTTACGGAGCTTTTCGGAGAGGCGGAGCCGTCTCCGGGGGAGCCTGCCTACTCGGCTTCGAACCTGGATCCGGTATTTTCGAATTTCTGCAAAAAGGATGGCGTCATTTATTGTTATGATTATGAGTGGGCGGCGGATTTCCCGGTACCCGTCGGATATCTGAAGTTCCGCATCCTTCACTATTTCTACTGGGAGCATTTTACCCTGTTCCGTCATATTTTTTCCGACAGCGAGTTTCTGGCACGTTTCGGAATCGACGAAACGAAAAAGGAAGTATACCAAACCATGGAAAATGCTTTCCAGAAAAAGGTTTTGGGAAATTCTTCTTATTTGGAATCCTTCCGGCAGGGAGATACCGATATCCGGGATATTATTCGGGAGCGGGACAGCCTTCGGGAAGAGGTAAGCCGTCTCGAAGCGGAGAACCGGGAGAAGAGCGGACAGATTACCGCAAAGGACGGCGAGATTGCAGCACTCCGCCTGAATGTGGAAAAGGAGAGTCAGAAGGTCCAGAGCTACAGCAGGGCGCTGCATAATCCCCTGCATGTAAAGAAAATCCGCAGTGATAATAAAAAAGAGGCTGAGGAGAAG
Organism: uncultured Lachnospiraceae bacterium; assembly: GCA_902773185.1. GTDB lineage: Bacteria > Bacillota > Clostridia > Lachnospirales > Lachnospiraceae > Eubacterium_Q. Next base: position 5,079 of record CACYDN010000256.1, read on the forward strand.
GCCTTTCAGGAGGAAATGTACCGGGCCATCGGCGACACGACCTATGCCATCGATCATGAAGATGATTACGATGTCTGGGTTCGCCGGATTGAGGCCGAACATGCGAAAAGGCCGAAGAAGGAGCTTACCGTAAGTCCGCTGATTTCCGTTCTGGTTCCGGTGTATAACGTGAAGGCGGAGGCGCTTACAGCCTGTATCGATTCCGTTCTGAAGCAGAGCTATCAGAACTGGGAGCTGATCCTGGTGGATGATGCTTCCACAGATCCTTCGGTCCGGCCGGTTCTGGAGAAGATGTCCCACGATAAACGTGTGGTAACGGAATTCAGGCGGAAAAACGGTGGCATCTCCAAGTGTACGAATACAGCTCTTTCTATTGCAAAGGGCGAATATATTGCATTTTTGGACTGTGACGATCTACTCGCAAAGGATGCCCTGTATGAGGTCGTAAAACGGATTTCCGACGATCCGGAGATCGATATGCTCTACAGCGATGAGGATAAGATCTCCGAGGACGGAACCATCCGCAAGAGTCCGCATTTTAAACCGGAATGGTCACCGGATACCCTTCTCTCGCATATGTATACGGGACATTTAGGGGTCTTTCGTCGGAGCATTGCCGATGAGATCGGCGGACTCCGTTCGGAATATGACGGTTCCCAGGATTATGATTTTGTTCTCCGGTTTACGGAGAAGACAGACAGGATTTCCCACATTTCCCGGATTCTCTATCACTGGCGTGAGAGCGCCGGTTCCACAGCCGGAAATGAGGAGGCAAAGCCCTACGTATATGATGCTGCGCGAAGAGCCAAGGAGGATGCACTCCGGCGCCGCGAGATAGCGGGCACGGTGGAAGAGGATGAAGGAATTCATCAGTATAGAATCAAATATGCCGTACCTGCGGAAACGAAGATTTCCGTGATCATCCCATCAAAGGATCATCCGGTTTTGCTGCACCGTCTGCTCTTCAGTATGGAGCGGCATACAGCCTGGGATAATCCGGAGATTATTGTCATTGATAACGGCAGCGAGGCTCTTAATCGGGCAGAATATGAGAGTCTATCGCGAAAGTACGGTTTTCGATATATTTACGCCCCCATGCCGTTCCATTTTGCAGCGCTTTGCAATCACGCGGCGGCGGAAGCAACAGGTGACCTGCTGCTGTTCCTGAATGATGATATGGAGGTTCTTCCGGACCATGGCGACTGGCTGGAACGGATGGCCGGAGCGGCTCTGCAGCCGCATATCGGTGCGGTTGGTGCGAAGCTTCTTTATCCGAACGGCTGTCTGCAGCATACAGGTGTGATCAATCTGCAGAAGGGTCCGGTACATGCACTGGTGGGTATGCCGGATGACGGCGCGTATTATTTCAGCCGGAACCTGATGGATGTGGATACGCTGGCCGTGACCGGTGCATGCCTCATGCTCCGACAGGAGCTTTTCCGCGAACTGGAAGGTTTTGATGAGGATTTTGCAGTCGCTTATAACGATGTGGATCTTTGCATGCGCCTTGTGGAGGCAGGATACTTCAATGTAATCCGCAATGATGCCATCCTTCTGCATAAGGAATCCGTAAGCCGGGGATATGATTCCAATATGACGGAGTCTTTTGCGCGGCTGTTTGCCGAACAGGATAAGCTCTACGAGAAGCATCCGCTTTTTGAGGCGAAGGATCCCTTCTACAACCGGTTCCTCGCACAGACAAATGAAAACTACGGTATCAATCTGGAATACGGCAGAGAGCCGAGGGTGAAAGAGATTGAAATCGATCGGGCTATGCGCCTTCCCGAAGGGGGCGACACAGCCAAGGTACATGCCGAGACGGAATCGGATTGGAGTCTTCGGATCACCGGATGGTATTTCCGGACGGATATGCGTTTTACCACGGGCAGTCAGCCAAAGCTTCTTCTGGAAAATGGGGAGAGAGCTTATGTGGCGACTACGCGTCAGATTGTGAATTCCGGTCTTGCACTCCGCTACGGGCAGATCCCGGGCGTGGAGCTTAGTGCCTTCCGGGCATGGATCCCGCGGAGAAAGGTGCTTCCCGGAACCTACCGCATCTGGATCATTGCAGAGAATACACGTGTAGATACCGGAGTTACAATCAGTACGGTCAGCTAACATGAAAAAGGAAAAAGCTTTTCTTATTATCTATTTTATATTTGCCGCTTTCTTTCTCGGAAAGGCCGTGTACTACACCCGGAAGATTGCCTTTGTACCGGATGAGCCGGCGCATGTGAGCTATGTGGTTTATATGTCGGCGCATACGGACAGGATTGTTCCGGCATATGAGGATATGTACTATGCGCTCAAACCGACAGAAACGCCCGGGTACTTTTTGAGTAACGGGGTGCGGGGGAATTATCTTGGCCATGCCTCTCTTTATTACAAGCTGATGGCACTATCCGGTCAGGTAACGCCCGAAGGGGACGGAAATGCGGCGTGGATCCACATCACGAGACTCCGGTATCTGAATGTGCTTCTCGTTATGCTGGGACTCCTTTTGTATTATTATATTGGCTTTACGCGGATTCCCCGGAACAGAGAACACCTGGGGCACCACATGTTCTATGCAGCGGTGACGGGCGGTGTGCCCATGATGGCCTTTCTGGCCTCGGGCATCACCAACGATAATCTGATCTATATCGGTTTTGGCCTTTTCCTTTTGGGTATCCTCAGGTATACGGAAGGAAAAGAAAATACGGGGACCTATTTCCTGATTGCGGTCGGGCTCTGCACAGTGACGCTGACCAAGCTGACAGCCGGCATGATCACCGTGCTGGCGGCCGTGTTCTTCCTTCTTGCCGATATGTGGAAGAAGAAACGCATACGGATCCTCCGGCGGGGCTTTTTGTGGACTGTACCGTTATATGCGGGAACCCTGGCTTATTATACTGTGGTTTATGTACGGTATAAGACCTTCCTGCCGGGACTCAGGGAACTGAATCCGGATCATTTCTATTCGTCCAACTGGTATATTTCTCCGGACAGACGCCCGGCGCTTACGAATGGAGATCTCTGGCACAGCTACTGGCAGACGCTTTCGAGTACCTGGACGGGAATCTATAACGGAAAGTTTACCTATTCGAAAAAGGTGGGGACATTTTTCTGGTGGCCCTTTATCCTGATTCTGGTCTTTGCGCTTTTGGCGGCAGTATTCCTTCTGATCCGTTTTCTGAGGGGAAAGAAAGGAAGGAGCCTTGCGGATGCCTGGATTCCAGCGGTATTTCTGGGATTCCTCCTGACACTTCTGGAGAACTTCAGAAGTGCCTTTACAACCTTCCGCGAGAACGGAAGAGTAGGCGGTATTCAGGCAAGATACTATGTTTTTCTGGCACCTGTCTTTGCACTGGCAGGTCTCATGTTCTGGCAGAAGCCGGAGGAGTGGCTGGCGAAGGATGCGAAGAAAACCTATACGCGTTTTGTCAATGTCATGCTGGTTTTATTTGCTGTCTGGTTTACCTGGGCGGACTTCCCTTATACCTGGTTTCATTCACTGAAGGGATAGGAACGCTGACATTGTATTCTTGATCGATCTTGCATCACGCATTTCGGGATTACTAATTTTGTTGTTGGGGTATTTATGAGAGTAGTGAGGAAACATTGGTATTATCCTGCGCTTTTCCTGGCATGGGCCGTCCTTCTGTTTTACGTTTTCCGGCGGGTCCTTTCCGGGGAACTTAATGTTTCCGTGACCAATCTGATGTACTATGCTTATCCCTGGGATGCCAGGGGAATCGGCTATACGGGACGGGTCCTTTCCGACCCGGTCGACAGCTGGCTGCCCATGGTCTGGCAGATGATCTGCAAGGGGAATCGGTCGCTCTGGAATCCCATGAATGCGCTCGGCTATTCGCAGAGCGTGGATATCATCATGAATCCCATGAGCTATATTTTAAAGCTCCCGATGCAGCAGGCCCAGCTGGTATTTATCACGGCGAAGATTTCCGTTGCATATTTCGGTATGGCATATTTCCTGAGACGGCTCCGGCTGACGCCTGTGGCAAGGATTTTCGGTGCAGTTGTTTTTTCGACCGGCTCAGCCATGATGATGTGGAATTTCTGGCCGCATACCAATGTGATCATGCTGCTCCCGTTGCTGTTTGCTTTGGGGCACAGACTGATGGAAAAGCATCGGGTGCTCGACATGCTCCTTCTCAGCCTTTGTGTATATCTGATGATCGTAGCGAATATGCCGGCCTATGCGGGTTATTGTTTCTATCTTTTCGGATTCTGGATCCTGTTTACCACCATTTGGATGTACCGGCAGCAGAGAAAGGACATCTTTCGGGTTTATTTTGCCTTTGGCGGAAGCTTTGTGATCGGTGCACTGGCGGCGGTTCCGTATATTTTGAATATTTACCAGCAGACCATGGCAAATGGGTATATTGACGGCAGAAAAGGAAAGTCCCTTTTTACCATGGACACCCTGTACCTTCGAACCTTTGTGGCGCCGTTTAAGCAGACGGACCTAAAGGTGACGCTGGTGGAAACCTGCGGCTTTGTGGGGACTGCAGTGCTTCTGCTCCTTCCCTTTCTCTTTATCGGATTTCGAAGGAAAAAGCAGCTTTTCTGGATCGTTTCATCGCTGGTGATCGGGCTATTCTTGTATTCCCGTCATCTGGATTTTATTTTCAGCAGAATGCCGCTCATCAATTCTTCGCTGAAGTCGAGGCTGGTCAGCATTCTGCCCTTTACGCTGGTGGTTCTTGCGGCCATTCAGCTGGACGATGTAATAAAACACGGTGACCGGTACAGAAGATATTTCTGGCGATATGCGCTTTATGCACTCGGTATCGGCTTTGCCGGTTTTGTGGCTTACCGGTATCCGGAGCAGCCGAGACCGAATTTCCCCGTGAAGGTTGCCGTAACCCTCTTTGTGGGGATGGAGCTGATCGTTTTATTTGCCGAAAAGGGAAAGAACGGCAAGACACCCTGGTTTGAAAAGCTTACGCAGAAGATTGCGGATCGGAAAGGGGAAGGAAGTTTCGGTGCAGATGTGCTTCGGCTCATGCGTCCGTGGCTGCGGCTCATCGCAGGCGGCGTGCTCCTCAGCTATACCGTCATTCAGATGGGAATTTTCGCCCGGGACAACATGTTCTATATTGAAAAGCGGGCACCGGTCATTCCGGAAGCGACGGAAGGAATCTATCATCTGCAGGAGTCTCAGCCCAACCGGGTATATGCCTATGCAGGGTGGACCTTTTTCCCGAATTCCAATGTGTTTTATGATGTGAAGAGCTTTACGGTACACGGCTTTGTGAGTACGAACCCGGATCTGAAGTACTATGAGGTTGCGGTGGATAACATGATGCTTCAGAGTTCTACCCAGAGGCTGGGAACGAAGATCGATCATTATCCGCTTCTCAAATATGCGGGTGTGGATACGCTCTTTACCCGGGAACCGCTCGGTACGGAGGAGGAGAACGGCTATAATCTCTACTATTATGCAGAGACGGATCGAATGCACATCTTTAAGACAAACGACTATAGTCCCCGGTTCTTCCTGGGCGAGACAGTAGTCGGCAGCAAAACGGAGCATGACAGTATCCTTCTGATGAAGGATGAATACGTTTCCGGAAGGGTATATCTTTCCGAAGAACTGACAGATGCGGATCTGATCGGGCGGCTTAATGGTGCGGCTATGCCCCTTGCGGAAACAGAAGGAATTGATATAATAAAAGATGAAACGGACCGGATCACGTTAAAGGTCAAGGCGGAAACGGAGAGAATTCTGGTCTTCAACGAATACAATGACGGTAACTGGAAGGTTTATCTGGACGGGAAAAGGGTGCAGGATATCAAGTCCAATTATCTCTTTAACGGCGTGACGGTTCCGGCAGGTGAGCATGAGGTGAAATTTGTCTATGATCCGCCGGGCATCCGGAAGACCCTGCCCATATCCTTTGGTATCCTGATCCTGACGATAGCTCTGACTGTCTTCCTGGGTATCCGGGAGCTTCGGAACAGAAAGAATAAGCCGGCAGATACTTCTGCCGGAAATGTGGAAGCAGATCAGGAAAAAGAACAGCAACAAACAAATAATACCGTTGAAACTGCAAAGGTGCAGGAATAACGAAATGTGAGCTGAGGAGATAGTATGAAACTCATTATTCAGATTCCCTGTTATAACGAGGCGGAAACGCTGGAGATTGCGCTGAACGATCTCCCGAAGTCGATTCCGGGCATTGATGAGATCGAATATCTGATCATCAACGACGGCAGTAAGGATAAGACCGTAGAGGTGGCAAAAAATTGGGGCGTTCACTATGTGGTGAATTTCCGCCGGAACAGAGGACTGGCCTACGGCTTTATGGCCGGCCTGGATGCCTGTCTCAGGAACGGGGCGGATATTATCGTCAATACGGATGCCGATAACCAGTATAACGGTGATGATATCGAGAAACTCGTTCGTCCCATTCTGGACGGAGAGACCGAAATCGTGATCGGTGAAAGACCCATTGATCAGACGGAGCACTTTTCTCCGCTGAAAAAGAAGCTGCAGCATTTCGGCAGTTGGGTTGTACGGAAGGCTTCGGATTCGGATATTCCGGATGCACCGAGCGGATTTCGTGCCTTCAGCCGGGAAGCAGCCTTGCGGCTGAATGTTACAAATGTATATACCTATACGCTGGAAACAATCGTGCAGGCCGGTCGGGAAAAGATCGCCCAGACCTCGGTACCGATCCGGACCAACGGAGAGCTCAGGCCGTCAAGGCTCTTTAACAGCATGTTCGGTTATGTGAAAAAATCCATGGTGACGATCCTTCGGGCATATTTGATGTATTCGCCATTAAAGACCTTCACACTGATCGGTCTCATACCGTTCCTTTTCGGTATTGCAATTGATGTTCGGTATCTGGTCATATTCCTCTTTGGTGAAGGCGGGCATGTTCAGTCCCTGATCCTCGGCAGTACCCTGATCATGATGGGCTTCATGACCTTCGTGATCGGTCTTCTGGCAGATGTGATCTCCAAGGAGCGGAAGATCCTTGAGGATGTACAGTATCATGTCCGGCGCATGGATTATGACCGGGAGTCTGAGAAAAACAGAGCGGCTGCGCAGGCTGAAAACACAGTAGAAAAGAAATAGGAACACAGTGCAGGATGGAAAATTGGCTGCTGAAATCAAATAATATCCGACGTGACGCATTTTTCTGGAACGCATTTTCGGCAGTGATGAATTCCTTCCAGACCATGGTGCTCCTGCTGGTCGTGACCCATGCGGGAACAGACAGCGACAGTGCCTGGTTTGTGATGGCCTATGCTGTGGGCAATCTGATGCTCCATGTAGGAAAATACGGTGTAAGACAGTTTCAGGTGACGGATACGGACGAAAGGTTTTCCTTCCGGCAGTACCGGCTCGCCAGAGTGGTTTCCCTGATCCTGATGGCCGGCAGCACGGCGGCTTATCTGTTCGTAGGCATGGTATTCCGTGATTACAGTGCCGGAAAAGCACTGGCTGTACTTCTGGTCACTGTCCTGAAAGGAATTGAAGCCTGGGAGGATGTTTACCATGGCAGAATGCAGCAAAAGGGCCGGCTCGACACGGCCGGCAGGATCCTTGGCATCCGCCTTTTCCTGTTTCTCATTCTGTTTGGTGGTATTTTCCTCCTGACGAAAGAGCTTGTTCTGACGCTTGTTATTTCGGTTTCCGTGGAGGCGGTTCTTTCCTTCCTGATGAACCGCAGTGTGATGCCGGAATTCCGGACGTGCGAAAGAGAAGAAAAGCTTCCGGAA
>CACYDN010000257.1 GCA_902773185.1 uncultured Lachnospiraceae bacterium
GAAAAGGATATCCGGAATTACATGACGAAGCTGAATGATGACCTTGGTCATGTGAATTCTGAGACGGCTGCGCTGGAAGAAAATGTGCGCAGGAAACGCCGCCAGCTGACGGATGTGGATGCGGAGGTGCAAAAGCTTACCCGTTACCGCGACCGGGCTAACGCGGAAGGAAATCCGGGTGATGCTGCGGTTTATGAGGACCGTCTTGCCGAGAAGGAAAAAGAGCTTGCCAAACTGAAGGATGAGTTCGCTGTCATCGAGAAAGAAAAGAATGAGCTCAGCCAGCTGAATGAAAAGCTGAAGTCGGATCTCACTGTTCTGCAGGAAAGAATGGATCAGATCGAGGGCAAGATGAAGATGGCGGAAGCCCTGAAGAAGGGGCAGAAGCAGGCCGGTTACGATCCGAATGCGGACTTCAAAAAGATGGAGGATAAAGCCAATGCCATGCTGGACCGCGTGAATGCGGAAATCGAGCTGGAGAGACCGAATTCTTCGGAAATTGATGATCTGACGAAGAAGTACGATGATTTTGACAGCAATGAATGATGAAGCATGGACACTCGATCGTTAAGATAAACAAACGGAGGGAGTATGGAGATTCAATACAAATGCCCTAACTGCGGGGCGGATATGACCTTCGATACCCGGAGCGGCACCCTGAAATGTGCAGGCTGCGGCCGGGAGGAGAGGATCGATACCTTTGAGCAGAACGGCACCATGCGCAGTGTTGCGGATGCAGCGCCAAGAACAATGGAAATGACGGATGCGGATCAGGTGCATATCTATAAGTGCCAGTCCTGCGGCGCGGAGATTCAGACCGATGCCCAGACCGTGGCTACGGAATGCAGCTTCTGCGGTTCGCCGGTTATTCTGACCGACAGGATGTCAGGTACACTGAAGCCGGATTATATTATTCCGTTTAAGATTGAGAAGCGTGAAGCAAACAAGGCTTTTCAGGAGTGGGTATCCAAACTGAAGTTTTCGCCCTTTGAATTCCGGAGCATGGTTAAGGTAAAACATGTGGAGGGGCTCTATGCACCCTTCTGGATCTATGACGTTGCCGGCCAGGGCAGCGCCCGGTTCGACTGTGTGAAGACGAAGAGCTATACCCAGGGCGATGAGCGTGTCACAGAGGAAATGCACTACGATGTCTATCGTCAGGTGGATCTGACCTTTGCCAAGGTTCCCGCGGATGCTTCCCAGCGTCTGGATGATAAGCTGATGGACATCATGGAGCCTTATGATTACGCTGACTTAAAGCCCTTTGCAGCACCATACCTTTCCGGATACAAGGCAGAAAAGTATGATTATAAAGAGGATGAGGTGTATCCCCGTGTAAAGAGCAGGGTGGACAATTATATGGATAATTACATTTCGTCCACCATCAGCGGCTATAACAGCACGAACCGCATGGAAAAGCATTATGATATCAACCGTCTCGAGGCACATTACACGCTCTTCCCCATGTGGATCAATTATGTGAAATATAAGGACAAGGATTATTCCTTTGCCATGAACGGACAAACGGGTAAGATTTCGGGGCATCCACCCATTTCCAAGGGAATCGTTACCCTGCATATTGCAATCATTACAGCTGTGATCTTCGGTATTCTGTTCGCGCTCCGGACGTTTGCACATCTGGGCATTCATCCGGCAGCGGCGGCTGTGATCGGTCTCGTTGTAGCACTGATTGTTGTACTTCCGCAGGCTTCCGGCGCGGGAAGAAAGGTGACGGTGGGACAAAAGACCTACCTGGATGAAGGACGATCGCGCATAGTATCCAAGTACGATCGTTTCACACATACGACCACAAAGAGACAGAAGATCAATAAATAATTGATTTGAAATCGATGTATCAATAAAACTGAGATTATTAATGGAGGGATATAAAAATGGGTCTGAGAAATCAATTTGCTAATGTTGTTGAGTGGGAAGAGTGGCGCGAGGATATGATCTTCTGGAAGTGGACAAATAAGGAGATCAAAAAGGGTTCCCGTCTGATCATCCGTCCCGGCCAGGATGCTATCTTTCTGTATAACGGTAAGATCGAAGGTGTGTTCAAGGATGAGGGCGAGTTCGATATCGAGTCCAAGATCATCCCCTTCCTGTCAACACTGAAGGGCTTCAAATTCGGCTTTAACAGCGGTATGCGTGCAGAGGTTCTGTTCGTGAATACCAAGCAGTTCACCATCGGCTGGGGAACCAAGACACCGGTTCTCATCCCCGCTGAAGGTATGCCCGGCGGTATGCCGATCCGTGCAAACGGTACAGCTAATTTCAAGGTAACCGACTATACCACACTGATCGACAATGTGGCCGGCGTGAAGAAGGAATACCTTGTTGAGGATGTGAAGATCCGTATCACCACCGTGCTGAATCAGCTTCTGATGAAGTGGATCTCCAAGGAAGGCAAGAACATGTTCAATCTGCAGGCCAATGCAGATGAGATTTCGCGCGGTATCAAGGAAGATCTGGATATGGAGACATCCAAGGACGGTATTTCTATCACCGGCTTCTCCGTACAGAGCTTCAACTATCCGGAGGAAATCCAGCAGGCCATCACCCAGAACGCAGCTACGGCTATGGTCGGCGATGTTGGCAAGTATTCACAGGTTACCATGGTGAATTCCATGGCAAACGGCAAGGTGAACAGCGGCAACAGCACCATGAGCAACATGGCAGAGATGATGATGGGCATGTCCATGGCCAATCAGATGATGGGCAACATGAACATGGGCGGTCAGATGCAGCCGCAGCAGGGCTATGCACAGCAAGGCTATGTTCAGCAGGGCTATCAGCAGGCTCCCCAGATGCAGCCGCAGCAGCCTGCAGGACAGGCTTCCGGCGGACAGGTACCCAATTTCTGTCCGAATTGCGGTGCGCCCACAAACGGTGCAAACTTCTGTGCAAACTGCGGTCAGAAGCTCGCATAACGATTTTTACGATCATCCGCTGGATCATCTGTTTGTCAGATGCTCCGGCGGTTTTCGATTTCGAAAACGGCCATGCAAAAAATAGGCAAATACAGCCGGAAAAAACGTGATTATGCACTATTGACATTCGGGAAAAAATTGTTGTACGATAGGCCGGCATAGTGGTATTTCAGAAAGGAATAAGAGGCGAAACGATGTCTCATCAGGTAGATTTTTCAGCTTTTCAGGAAAAAACACAGCCCGGAACCGAGGTAAAACAGGTAATCGGTGTGGCCAGCGGAAAGGGCGGCGTGGGAAAATCCACGGTAACGGCGCTTCTTGCGGCTGCGGCTGTAAAGAAGGGGCTTCGAACGGCTATTCTCGATGCGGATATTACCGGACCATCCATTCCGGCTATGTTCGGCATCACAGAGAGACCCGGAATGGCAGAGGATGGTTGCCTCATTCCGCCAATGCTCGAGGCGGACGGCAGTCTCAAGGTCATGTCCATGAGTTTTCTTCTGGATAACCCGACAGATGGCGTTCTGTGGCGCGGCCCCATGATTGCCGGTGTGGTGAAACAGTTCTGGACAGAGGTACATTGGGGCGAAATCGACGTGATGTTCGTGGATATGCCTCCCGGAACAGGCGATGTACCGTTAACGGTATATCAGTCTTTCCCCATACGTTCGGTTGTCCTTGTGACAACGCCGCAGACTCTGGTCCGTGGTATTGTCGAGAAGGCAATGGATATGACAAAGAAGATGCTTGTTCCCATAGCCGGCGTTGTGGAGAATATGGCATACTTTACATGCCCGGACTGTGGAAAGAAGCATGAACTGTTCGGTCCGTCCGGTCTTCCCGCGTTTCAGGAGGAATTCCGGATCAAAAATACACTGCAGCTGGGGATGAATCCGAAACTGGCGGAGATGGCCGACAGCGGAAGCTTGATCAACGCAGATGTTACGGACGTTGAACCGTTCCTGGAAAAAATTATGAAATGAATATAATTCCAGGGCAAAAGCCTTTGGGAGTGCATAGGGATAATCGCAAGCATAGGAAAAGGAGATTAAGATGGGCGGATTTTTTGCAACAGCACTGAAAGAAGATTGTATATTCGATCTGTTTTACGGAACGGACTATCATTCCCACCTGGGAACCCGTCGGGCCGGTATGGCAGTTTATGATGAGAAAAACGGTTTTAACCGGGCTATCCACAATATCGAGAATACACCCTTCCGCAGCAAGTTTGATCGGGATCTGAAGGATATGGAGGGCTGCTACGGAATCGGAAGCATCTCCGACTATGATCCGCAGCCGCTGATCGTGCGGTCCCATCACGGAACCTATGCCATCTGTACGGTCGGAAGAGTCAACAATACGGATGAAATTGTCGATACCATCTTCCATAAGGATAATACGCATTTTTTGGAAATGAGCGGCGGCGATATCAATAAGACTGAGCTGACGGCAACGCTCATCAACCAGAAGGATAATCTGGTAGAGGGACTTCAGTATGCGCAGGAAATGATCGACGGTTCCATGTCCATCCTGCTTCTGACGCCGAAGGGAGTATACTGCGCCCGTGATAAATACGGACGTACACCGCTCGTAATCGGCAAAAAGAAAGCAGGCTATTGTGCCTCCTTTGAATCCTTTGCTTATCTGAATCTTGGATATAAGAATGTGAAAGAACTCGGTCCCGGTGAAATCTGCGTGATCACGCCGGAGGCTGTGACAACACTTGTTCAGCCCGGCAAGAAGATGCGGATCTGCACCTTCCTTTGGGTATACTACGGCTATCCGACATCCTGCTACGAGGGCGTTACCGTAGAATCCATGCGGTATAACTGCGGCGCGAAGCTGGCAGAGCGGGATGGCTATACCACAGACGATATCGATGTGGTTGCGGGTGTTCCGGATTCCGGTACAGCCCATGCCATCGGTTATTCCAATGCATCCAGCGTGCCGTTCAGCCGTCCGTTCGTAAAATATACGCCGACCTGGCCGCGGTCCTTTATGCCGACCCACCAGACAAAGCGGAACCTCATTGCTAAGATGAAGCTGATTCCGGTGCATGAGCTGATCGACCATAAGAGACTGCTCATCATCGATGACAGTATCGTACGCGGAACCCAGCTCCGGGAAACAACAGAGTACCTGTTTGAGAGTGGTGCCAGTGAGGTGCATATCCGCCCGGCTTGCCCGCCGCTTCTGTTCGGCTGTAAATACATCAATTTCTCTCGTTCCAATTCCGAAATGGAACTGATTGCCCGTCAGGTGATCGCAGAAGAAGAGGGAGACAAGGTCGACCGGACCATCCTGGAGGATTATGCAAATCCGGATTCCGACCGCTACCATAAGATGCTGGACAGTATCTGCAAGAAGCTGAACTTTACAACACTGGCGTACAACCGGCTGGACGATATGATCGCAGCAACGGGTATTCCGAAGGAAAATCTGTGTACCTATTGCTGGGACGGAAGAGAGTAATTATTTGTGATACGGCTCGTTCCGCATGATACGGATTCCTCTGTAAATCTGTTCCAAAAGGATGACACGCATCAGCTGATGTGGGAATGTCATGCGGGAAAAGCTGATCTTTGTATCGGCGGCGCCAAGTACTTCCGGAGACAGACCGAGAGAACCGCCGATGATGAAAACAAAATGGCTGATGCCGCCCGTCATCTTATCCGAAAGAAAGGCACTAAGCTCCTCGGAGGAATAAGCCTTTCCGTTAATGGCCAGGGCGGTGATCAGGGTGTTTGGATCCTTCAGAGGGGTAATCGCACGAAGAAGGCGGTCCCCCTCTTTTTGTCGGATTAAATCCTCCTCGGCCGGTGAAGCCTTATCCGGTGTCGCTTCATCCTGCACCTCCACAATATGGAGGTCGGCATACCGCGACAGCCGCTTCGAAAACTCCTCTATGGCTTCGCGGTAAAAGCGCTCTTTGATCTTGCCTACTGTCAATAGAGTTATTTTCATAGTATACCTGCCTTTACCTTTACGGATGCCGAGTAACAAGCCGTTTGCCGACTCTGCTCGCGCACTGGCCGCGGTGCCCTAGCGGCCGCTACGTAAAAAACACTCCGCTCGCTAAGCTCTCACTTCGCCAAAGCCTGGCTCGTGAATCGCTAAGCGCCGTATGCACGTAATTCGAAGAATTACGTGTCTGCCATAGGCAGATGCGTTCTGCAAAGCAGAACCAAGACTTGCGAAGCAAGGCTTGCAAATCGCAAAGCGATTTGGCACTAAGACCGCTTACGGTCGTCAAACGGCCTGTTTCTCTGCATCCTGTTAATTGAAAACTCATATGGATAATAAAAATAATAAAGAAATAGTAAGAAGAATCATATTCGCGTTACTGGCTGTCGGTATGATGGCCCTCATATTCTGGTTTTCGGATCAGGGCGCATCGAATTCCTCCGAGCAGAGCATCAGCGTCAGCTATAAGGTGGCACGCGTCATCCGGCCGGGCTTTGAGAAGCTTTCTCCGCGGGAAAAGGAAGCCTTCGTGGAAAGCATCGAAGCTGTGATCCGGAAGTGTGCACACTTTATGGAATATACGGCGCTGGGCATCCTGCTCCTCGGTGCTTATTCCTGCAAAAAGAGGAAGCACAAGAAGAGCTGTATCCTTGTCATCTGTACGGCGGCCGCCTATTCCGTTACCGACGAGATCCACCAGCATTTTGTTCCCGGCCGCAGCTGTGAGATTCGGGATATGTGTATCGATACATTAGGTGCGCTGACCGGTGTGCTCATTATTACGCTGATCCAGCTTCTGATCGGCCGTATCATCTGGCATCATCAGGTGAAGCAGAAGAAGAGGCGAATCAGCGGAAAAGTTTATTGAAAAATATGCGGCACATGTTCGCTGTAGTGCTCCCGGCGCACCAGGATGCGGTTTTCGGCACCGGGATCCTGCTCGGCGGCGTGGCGAAGCAGTTCATCCCGTCTATTTTCAATAACTGCTAATATTTCTTTCCTTTTATCCGGCGAAAGGTTTCCTTTCGGCCGGATTTTATTTTTGCTCTTGTCTTGTACATGATTCCTTGAATCATCTGATTCTTCCGGTACATCATCAGAGATGTCTGTAAATTGATCTCCTTGATAATACAGTTCGATGTAATACAGGATTTCATCCTCGTCCATGTAGGAGAGGCGGCCCCACTGGGTGGAACGTTCCAGAGAGAGCAGGCTTCCGGAGTCTTCGGGAAGGGAATCGTATTCAAGGTGTGTTACGATATCCTCAAATATTCTGCGCTTCACTGCTTCCGATCTGCCGGAGAATACCCATTCCAGTTCCTCATGAATTTCGGTGAGTACGTTGGATTCCGGTTTCACATTGATTTTTGTGTGATTTCCGGCAGCCTTTTCTGTGAATTGTTCTATTTCGTTTCCGGTTCCTGCACCTATTCGATTTTTCATACGCTCAGCTTTCGCCGAACCGGGTGATTCGGTTTCATCCGTAAGGTCAAGCGGATACGGCGGACGGATGTCAGCCGCCCGAAGCGCTGTGATCAGGGAAATGCGGCAAACACCATGATCGAGAAGCTCGTCTGCGCCGTAGAGATGCAGAAACTCGTTGATATGCCCTTCGTGTTCTGTAATATAGAACCGGATACCGCGCTTTTCTAAACTATGATAGAGCAGGACGAGTCTGTCGGCGGCTGATATATCTATGGAGCCGATACCGCTGGCATAGATGATAACCTGTTTCGTATCCGGGCGGATGGCCGCCTCGATATCCTGCTGGAAGAGATCGATGTTGGCAAAGAACAGATTGCCGCTGAAACGATAGATCACGGTTCTTTCAATCGGATGTGCATTTTTGTGCCGCTCCAGGTTGTAAAAGCCCTCACGGCCCGGGATACAGCCGAGGAAGGAACGGGGCGGTGTAACAGCCTGGATCAAAACATCGATAAAGGAAAGCGTTACGCCGATGGCAACACCGCGGACCGTGCCGAAAACCAGTACACCGAACATGGCGGAAAGAAAGATAAAGAGCTCTTTTTTGCTCTGTTTCAAAAGGCGGTGGGCCAGATGAAATTCCGAGGCACCGATCAGGGCGGAAATGACAATGCCTGTAAGAACGGGTACGGGCATCTTTGAAATCAGTCCGGTTCCGAACAGCAGGATCAGTGCCATAAAGCCGGAGGCAGAGATTGACAAGATTTGTGAACCGGCACCGAAGGAGCGTGCTATCCCTGTACGGGAGACACTGCCGTTTACCGGCGTCGATCCGGAAAGGCCGGAAAGCAGATTCGCAGCCGCGTAGGAAAAGATTTCCCGGTTGGGTCTTATATCCCCGCCGTCGGACAGGGCATTCTGACGTGAAGCCAGAAGGGTTTCGGACGTAACCACAAGTGCAATCGTAAGAGCAGGGAAGACAAGGCTTCCCAGATCCGACAGCCGGATATCGGGTAGACTTAGCTTTGGAAGACCGGAGGAAGTATCCGGGAGCATCCGAACACCGCGGTCCGATAGGCGGAGTGTTCCGGAAAAGAGGGCGGAGAAAATCATGACAAGGGCAGTCATCGGAAGCTTCGGGAGAAGCTTTTTCACAAGAAGAATGACCAGGATCGTTCCGAATCCAAGGAGAAAGGAGAGAAGATGAAACTGCCCCCGCTCCAGGTACATATGCCTGAGAAGATGATGCAGTTCGCCGGTACCGGCTTTGCCGCCCCAGAGCTTGGGAACCTGCATCAGGATGATCGTGCAGCAAATTCCTGTAATAAAGCCGCCCATGACAGGTGTGGAGATATACTTTACCGCACGACCCGCCCGGAAAAGTCCGAAGATGAGGAGCCATACTGCGGTAAATACGGCGAGTACCGGAACAACGCGCTGGGCCTCTGTGCCGCTGATGCCAAGTGAAGTGAGCGTTCCGGCAATCAGTGCCGCGGGCGCCGCATCCACACCAAAGACAAAGTTTTTGGTGGAGGTGAGAAGACCGAAGATCAAAATCGGCAGAAGCGAGCCGTAAAGCCCGGCAACCATCGGGAGCCCGGAAATCTCGGCATAACCCATGGAAATCGGAATGGAAACGAGCGCGATAACAGCGCCGGCCAGAATATCCCGGACGATTTTCAGAGTAGAATATCCGTTTGGTAGAAAATGTATCTTTTGTGATTTCATCTTGTCCCCATGGTTCCTGTCAATTTTATGATTTTATTCTACCATAATATGCAGTTTTATGATATAGTAATAATGGATGCGTCTATAGTTTTTTGTTTTTCTCGGAATGTGAATAATTTGTTACGCTTTTGTTGCTCATGATGTTTTATAATCAGCTCGAAAAGTTCAAAATGAATTACAAAAGTGTAATAAACGAAATCAGTGATGCACGAATAAACGGTATTGATGATATAACAGGAGGAAAAGAAAATGCCGCATAAGAAGGTAGAAGAAAAACAGAATTTATTACAAATTATGGATAATGCCATTCGAAATCTGAATGACAGAAAAAACAGACTTCGCGCAAAGCTTAACCGTGTGAAGACGCAGTCTGAGAATGATGAAGAGGAAGTGTTATCCGAGGAAGAAATTGCTTCCGTGCAGAAGGAACTGAAATCTTTGGATGTTCAGCTTGATTATTATGGGTCTACCAGAGATAAGTTTGCGACACAGCTTAAGCAGGCTGAGTCAGAAAAAAAGAAGGAAGAGCTTGAAAATATCGTGAAGGGTTCGATTCTGATCGGGGCCATGAACGAGAGCATCCGCAAACAGAAGGAAGAGGTAATGACAAAGCTGAAGGAGGAAGCGGATCTTCAGGCCATGACGGAGGAGGCTGCGGATGAGCTCTTCAGTTCGCAAAAATTTGTTCATGTAAAACGGAATCAGGTAGAAGAAATCCTGAACGATATTGAACTTCAGATTATGGCAAAGTCCGATCCCACTAAGCTCGAAAGAGATGAACAGGATATGCGTTTTGAATACGAGGAGGCTATGCATAGAGCCTTACGTTTTGCCAATATGCCGATCGATCCGGATTTCGATGTGAATCAGAAAAGATTCAAGGAATTTCAGGAGGCACATAACGGGTATGAGAGTAATGTAAAAACATATCTTGATACCGGTGAAATAGAAGATGATTTAAAGCAGCTTTCCTCACAGGAATCCGTACGGGAGGTTGAATATCTGACGCAGGAACTCAGGGCGCTGGCCAAGCTTACCAGAGAGGCACAGAATGAATTCGTCCGTGGTTGGGATTACGAAAAGGGTAGTCCGTATACGAAGGAGCTGATCGAAAGAGAAAAGCAGTATGTAGCTAGACTGCGGAATCATATCTGCGTTTTTGAAACGCACCAG
This sequence comes from uncultured Lachnospiraceae bacterium, assembly GCA_902773185.1. Lineage (GTDB taxonomy): Bacteria > Bacillota > Clostridia > Lachnospirales > Lachnospiraceae > Eubacterium_Q. The sequence goes on from CACYDN010000257.1 coordinate 10,224, forward strand.
AAAGAAATAGGAAACGAGGCGGATTTGGATAAAA
>CACYDN010000258.1 GCA_902773185.1 uncultured Lachnospiraceae bacterium
AAATATGTCTGGTTCAAGAATGGCAGCTTTATTGAATCGTCTGTTGGAAAGTCGACCATTACCACAGACAAGGTAACGACAGCCGTTACCTATATGTGCAGCGTATCGGACAAATACGGAAATAAAGCATACGTTACCTTCATGATCAAGGTTGACAACGGTTTTTCGGCTTATGTTTCCGGAACAACGGATACGAAGAAAGCTTTCTATGTAACACGGAATCAGACAATCACTCTGAAAGCTGATGTAACTGCCAATGACATGAACGGACTGACATATTCCTGGTACAGGTCTTATTCGGAAGGACCGATCGAACGGATGGAATCAGAGTCGAATAGTTTCACAACGGACAAGATTACAGAAAACAGGATTTATACCTGCGTCGTCATGGATAAGTATGGAAATGTTGCTTATCTGACGTACAATGTCTACATCCGTGTATTTACGGATGTGAAAGATTCCAAATTCTTTGCGGAATCCGTTTACTGGGCTTATGAAAACGGTATTACGACGGGAACCTCGGCTACGACCTTCTCCCCGAATGCCGGTTGTACCAGAGCGGACTTTGTGACCTTCCTCTGGAGGGCTATGGGATGTCCGGAACCGAAGACAACCACATATTTCAGTGACGTAAAACCCAAGGCGTATTATTATAAAGCTGTTATGTGGGCGGCTGCAGAGGGAATTACGACAGGCTATACGGGAACCGATAAGTTTGGAGCAAAGGATATTTGTAAGAGAGAACAGTGTGTAACGTTCCTGTATCGGGCAGCCGGTTCGCCGAAGATTACGGCAGAGGATCATAAAGATGATAAGTTTACGGACGTAAAGAAGAAAAATTATTATTATGACGCTGTTACCTGGGCGGCGAAAAATGATATTACGACGGGTATCAATGATACGACATTTGGTGTAAAAGTAGATTGCACCAGAGGTCAGCTCGTGACCTTCCTGCAGAGATATATGAACTGGCGGAATTCGCATCACGGCTAAAACATAATAAACGTGTGACCGCAGTCATGTGTAAAACATGACCGCGGTCACTGTTTTTTTATTCGGGCCGATGATAGGATGTATACAAACAGAAGAGTTACAGGGTATGGATAAGCGTAATACATGCCTTCGGAATGATGGGGACGGAATCAAATAAAAATAAGAAGTAAAAGCAGGAAGGGAGAAACGATGAGTAAGCTTTCCGCATGGAATTATATCCGTAACAGCAAAAAAACAGTCGGTGTTCTGGTGGCAGCCCTTGCCTTATCGCTCATGGCTATGTATGTGGTATATGTCCTCCTGGATATTACAAGTGCGAGCTTTAAACGGCCTATGACAGAGCTGCCGGAGCGGATCGTCATGGGCGAATTGGACAGTAATGTCCTGCAGATGGAGCAGCGGGAGGGCGAGAGCAGTGAAGCCTACAGTGAAAGGTATGAGGCGCGGAGAGAGGAACTGATCGAAGCGTTAAAACAGAAGGAATACGTTCGGGACGCCTTCCACACCCAGATTATAAATGCACCCTATTTTGCAATCTTCGGCCAGTGCTACTGGGGCAGCCCCCTTGTGGAACCGGAAAAGATACCGGAGCTTCTGGAACATATGGATGCCAGACTGATCGAAGGACGTTTACCTTCGGGAAGCGGCGAGATTCTGGTTGACAGTATTGTTATGAAGAATCAGAAGCTTCACATCGGAGACTGGTTCTGCCGAAAAGCCTTCGGGGAAACCTTCCGGGTTGTCGGTGTCATCGAATCGGATTACATGTTCTGCTGCGGAACGCCCCAGGGGTATTCCAACAACGGCTGGCGGCTGGTCATTCTGACAGACAAAGAGCATGCGGACTATAAAGCCTTGCTTGAGGCGGAAGGCTGTAAGGTCGCGGAAGAGAATCTGGATGCGGATGTTCCATACGGGAAAAAGGTGTACAAGGAGGAAACTGTGGATGTAATTCACTCCGTGGTCAGTGTGGTCAGTCTGGTTGTCAGCATCTTCCTCGCAATCTCCGTGCTGGTAGCCTATGTATCCTTCCTCCGAAACCGGATGAATGAATATGCGCTTTATACCTCCATCGGTTTTTCCCGCGCAGAGGTATACGGTATGATCATGCGGGAGATGGGAATCATCTTTGGGGGCGGAGCGCTTCTGGGCGCAGGGTTATCGCTTCTGGGTGCCCTTCTGATCAATAAGCTTCTGGCCGTTCCGATGGGTTTGATCAGCCGGATCTGGTACCCCGGAGAACTGATGAAATATCTGATCATCTACCTGATGATCATGGGAGTTCTGCAGCTGCCGGTGCTCCTGAGTGTGAATAAGATCAAAACGATTGATGCGATAGAAGAGTTATAAGGCAGGTTTTCAAGATGTATCTGAATGTATCGGAAACCGATTGGAACAGATAAGGAGACGGAACAATGTTTGAAGTGAAGAATATCAGCATGATCTACGATATGGATACCGATGAAAAGCTCTATGCGCTGGGCGGCTTTGATCTGTCCCTGCCGGACAAAGGGCTTGTGGGAATCATCGGTCCCTCCGGCAGCGGAAAGAGTACACTGATGTACTGCCTTTCCACCCTGAAAAAGCCAACGGAGGGCAGTGTGAAATATAACGGAAAGGAGCTGACGGAAGCCGGGAATAAAGAGCGCGAAACACTTCGGCGGAAAGAATTCGGCTTTGTGTTCCAGAAGCATTACCTGGTTCCTTACATGAATGCCATGGATAATGTGCTGGTAGCAGGCGTTGGCAAAACGGCGGATCTCCGGGAAAAAGCGGAGAACTATCTCAAAGAGCTGGGACTTTCGGAGCGGGAATTTCGCAAAAAACCGGCAAAGCTGTCCGGCGGACAGTGTCAGAGAGTGGCCATTGCCAGAGCGATGATCAATGATCCGAAGGTAATCTTTGCGGATGAACCGACAGCATCGCTGGATCATGAGAATGCCTTCAATGTTATGCGTATCCTGAAAAACTATTCGAAGGATCGTCTGGTTCTTGTCGTCACGCACGACCGGAGTATCCTGGACGGCGCAGATCTGCTGATCGAAATGTGGGACGGAGAAATCAGTTCCGTGAAGAATCTTCAAACCGCATGATTTCTATAGGCAGGAGTGCCAATCCGGCACGGCCGCATTTCGTGATGTTTTTTGAGAAAGACTGATAATGAAAAGGAGCTCACATGAAACCGTTTTCAGGACTCTATTATATCAAAGAGAATAAAGGAAAATCTCTTCTGGTCATCTTTATGCTGATGCTTACGACCTTCATCTTTGTTGCCGGAAACTATATCCACAGTGTGTTCTGGTACTGGGGAAAAGCAATCGAGTACGAAGACCGGATTGTCATGATCGATGCCATTTCCACGGATGAAGATTTCCGGGATTACCGGGCTATCCTCGAAGACCTGAGAAAGGATGGCAGAGTGACGGTGCTGGAGCGGAGTGCCAGGGGTTACACGGGTCTTTCCTGGGACTGCACCATGGGGTTTGAGATGGGTTCTTCGTCTTTCGTTTTTACGTCCGTTGAGGATATGAAAACAGCATTTCAGCACCTGGGAATCACCTGTGATTATTCAAACCTTAAGGAAAACAGCGTGGTCATGAGCAGCGCACTGGCAAAGAACCGGGGCCTTGAAGTGGGAGATGTGCTGGATCAGACAGTGGAAAAAAGCATCAGCGGGACTTATACGTTTGATGCAATGATCGATGATGACAGCTTCATTCTTTTTTATATCAAGAATGATGGGGAGCAGTCCATGGCCAGAGCTTATATCATGAGTGATGAGCTTTCCGGTGATGCGCTTCGGCAGTATATCAGCGATGTCCAAAACGGACGAAAGCTGAAAATTAGCGGAAAAATCAAGGACGAAATCGATGAGCAGATGGACCCCTTCAAACTGGTATTCTTTGTGGCCATCGTCCTGGTATCCATTATCCTGGCAGTTACGATCAATGCGGTGCTCACCGGTCAATATGTGAAGAGAACCTATGAATTCGGTGTGTACCGTGCGCTGGGCCGCTCCAAAGGAAATGTCTTCCGTAAAGTGACGGGAGAAATCCTGATCATGGATCTACTGGCAATCCTCACAGGGTTTGCCCTGATGTTTCTGATGATCTTCCTCCTCAATGAACTCCTGTATAAGCCGTCCGGGAAATATCTACCTTACGGCTCGGGGATGGGAATTCTGGGATTCCTCCTTTCCAATATTCTGGTAGTGATCCCGACAATCCTGCTGAAGGGCAGGAAGCTTGCAAAGGCGGATGTAACGGAATTCTGATGCGCGGTGCTTTCGTTTCCGATTGGCGCTGCGATTGCCGCTTTGTTTTCCCTGCGAACCGACGTTTTTATAGATGCCTCTTTGTAAATTGTATGATATAATAGCCATGGGATTGCCCGAGCGAAGTGAGGGAGGGCCCCATGGTCCTGAGCGGAGCGAGGGATACACGATAAACGCGGGTTTTTACTCTTCCGGTCCGGATGAAGATGAATGAAATCCGTACGGATATAATATCCGAAATCCGTTAGGTGCAAAGAGGTATTTTCTTGATCAGTTTTGAAC
>CACYDN010000259.1 GCA_902773185.1 uncultured Lachnospiraceae bacterium
AGACTGATATAAGTTGCTAAAAGATCCTGAATCTGATCGGCATTCTGGCCTTTGATCTGTTCTCCCAGAACCTCCATAAATTCCGCATCCTCACCGGAATAATCCACGGCACGGATTGTTTCATAGATCCGGATAACCTCCTGCATATCACCGACTTCAAGCGAGGACTGCATACTGCGGAGCATCCGGACATCGATTCCTTCTTCGGCAGCCGTCTGAACAAGAACATCCGTTCTGTCCTTCTTATCTTCCTGAACCGTAGGTGCCGGTGAAACCGGTATTTCATCATCAACTCGTCCTTTTTCCCGGTTCATAAAGTCCAGATATTCCTGCAGACTGTCCATGAGCCGCTCCAAAGAACCATTCAGCTCCTTCAGATGGTCACGAACATAGCTCCTGTTCCCCAGGTTAATGGCATTTTCGATCCGAAGCGCAATCTCCGCCGTCTCCACTGCGCCGATCGTCTGACAGCCGGCGCGGATGGACCGGATCTTACTCCGGAAGCCGCGGTAGTTGCTGGAAAACTTCTTATCCAGTTCCATATCCACATCCTGATTCTGGTTGTAGAAGGTACTGAGCATTCTGTGGTACACATCGATACTGCCCCCGATCCTGTCAAGAACACCTGTAACATCCAGAACCTTTTCCAGATTCCGGAGACCCACGCCATAGCGGGAATCCTCCAGGTACTGTTCTACATTATGGTTGCGGTATTTGATCCGTTCCGGATCAAAATACTTCCGGATAAGACCCGCAAGCGTACCGAGTTCGAGCGGCTTCACGATGACATCGCTAAAGCCCTCCTCCAGAAGATCATTCTGATCCTTACCGATTACATCCTCCGTCATGGCAATGATGGGAATCACCCTGTAAATCGGATCGGAAAGCTCCCGGATTTCATGGAGGGTATCGATGCCGTTCATAACCGGCATGGCCACGTCCATGAAGACCATATCATAGCTGTGGTTCATGACCATATCGATTGCCGAGAGGCCGCTGGATGCCGCATCGCTGCGGAGCTCCATCCTGCTCATGGTCTCAAGCGCCACCGTCCGGTTCAGTTCGGCATCGTCCACAAAGAGAACCGTTCCGTCGGGAACGATCATCTTTTCGGCCTCTTCGTTGGAAATCCGTTCCACCATACTCTGGGAAACCGGAATTGCCGGCGCATCGGCCTTTGGCAGGATCTGCGTTACATGGAAGGTAAAGATACTTCCCGCACCGTAGGTACTCTCCGCCTCAAGCTCTCCGCCCAGAATATCCGCCAAACGCTTCGCAATGGAAAGACTGATTCCCTGCGTTGTCTGACCCGTCACGGAACGTGCCTCATCCATATTGGAAATCTCAAAGATATGATCAAGCTGCTCCGCTAAGATTCCCGTTCCGGTATCCGCAACGGAAACAACCAGCTTTGCTTCATTCTTTTCTTTTTCACCGCCGGGAAAACACTCGGCCGAAAGGGTAATGGTACCTTCTTTTGTAAAACGCACGGCATTATCCAGAAGGATATCGATGACGTTTTTGATTTTCTCATAGTCACCGATCAAAATATCCGGCATCTGGTTACCGACATCGACAAGGAATTTCACCGGCTGTTCCGCCAGAACATTGACCATTCTGTCGGAAATATCGCAGAGAAGCGTCGTCACCGAATAGGGTTCACTTGTCACCGTAACCGTTCCCGATTCCAGACGTACCAGCTGAATGGTCTCATCCACCTTGCCGATCACCTCGTTACCGGAATCCAGAATCGTTCTGAGGCTCTTCTTTTCTTCATCATCTGCGGAGGACATCTTCATCATCTTTTCCGCTATATTGATGATGGCATTCATGGGAATCTTGATTTCGTTACTGATCCGGGCCAGATAATCGTTTTTGGCCGTATTGGATTTCATAGCGTCCTCATGCTCCTGAGAGAGTTTTTCAAGTTCCCGGTTCTTCTCTCTTACCTGCTTCCGGATCCTGTGGATCAAAAGGAACAGCAGTAAGATCACAAGAACAGCCGCAACAATCAGCGCGATCTTTACGGAATTTTGCTCAAAGAACCCTTCCTTCTTCTGAATCAGGAAGGATATTTCATTTTCGCTCTGTACCCCGTCCCCATTTACTGCGGTAACGGTAAAGGTATAGCTTCCACCATCCAGATTGGTATAAACCGCCTGAAGCTTGTCCGTTCCGGAAAGGATTTCCGTATTCGTATCAAACCCGTTCAGTTTATACTGCACCTTCATATTTTCTCGATTCGTATAGCTGAGAACCGAAAAACTGATGGAAATCCTCTGCGTCTTGGCCGGAACCGTAAGGCTTCCGCCCAACTGGTCAAAGGAATATGTCTTTCCGTCCACGTTCACCTCGGAAACCGTGAGCTTCGGAGCAGTCATATTTCGGTAATGATCCTCTGTCCGGAACAGCAGAACACCGGAATCACAGCAGAGATAAATAGCGCCATCCGCATCCATCATTTTCCGGGAATTCTGGGTCAGCTTCTTATTCAGACCATCCCCCGCCGCGTAGTAACGTTCGGATAACCCTCCCGCTTTCAGAAGATCGCTTTCCGAAGCCGAAAGCACGCCCTTGGAACCGATGATATACAGATGCCCCTCTGCGTAGAGAAGGCTGTAAATATTATTGGAATAATCGATATTGGAAACCGTACGCAGCGTTTCATCGTAATAGGTGAGGCCGCTGGCCGTACCGATCCAGAGTCCCTCCGATCCTTCCGCAAAACAGGTAACCACATCCGAAGTCAGTCCGTCATCCATCTGGAAGTTTTCAATCTGATCCCCGCGGATGATATAAAGACCGCCGCCACCGGTTCCGGCATAAATGGTTCCGTCCCTTGTCTGACAGATGGCCAGAATATTGCCGTTCTCGAGTCCGTTTTCCGTTGTGATATTCCGGGTTACGGTTCCCTCCGGAGAAATAAAGCTGATACCCTCTTCCGTTCCTACCGCAATCGTTCCATCCGAAAGCAGGGTTGTGCAATTCACAAGGTTCGTGGTCAGATTCCGGTTTCTGCCGTATGCGGTGATCTCACCGGAGGGACTGACCTTCAGAACACCGTATTTTCTATAGGTACTGATCCAGATATTTCCGGACTTATCCTGAATGATATCCCGGACACTGGTATTTGCGACATAGGCTGTAAGATCATTAAAGATCATCTGGTGCGTGTCATCCAGGATGGTAAGGCCGTCATCCGAGCCGATATAGGTATACTCCCCGATCTTCACCATACAGTTTACGGATTCCGCCGGAAGACCGTATTTCATCGTATAATCGGAAAACTTACTGCGTCCCAGAAAGAGAAGGCCGTTACGTTCCGATGTAAACCAGTAGTTTCCCTCATAATCTATGATCATGGAGGACATATAACTGTCTACCTCGAGATTATAGAGCGCGTGAAATCCTTCCTTTTCATCGAAATAGCCCACACCGGTATCGGTACAGATATAAACCCGCTGTTCGTAGGGATAGATGGCATTGATACCGTTCTGCGTGGATCGAAGGGTTTCCGACCGTCCAAAGGCCTGCAGGCGAATCACATCACTGGAGATTGTCCCGATATAAACATGTCCCTTATCATCGCAGGCAATGGAAGAAAGCTCCTCTGTGGTATAGAGAGACGCTTCCCGGGTCGTTACCTCACCATCCTTGATCCGGAAGATGGTATTCCCGTTATAAATCCCCCATACATCCCCGCTCCCGCTGGTAATATTTCTGACATTGTAACGGGCAAGCTCTTCAAAACGTTCCAGCGATTCCGTTTCCTCATCGAAGGTATATACACCGTAGGCCGTTGCAAAATAAACAGTCCCGTCATCGGCCTGACAAACATCATAAACACATTTGACACCGTTGTAATACTCATCCGTCATATGTGTCACACTGTTGCCGCGGATATAAAAGAGTCCGTAATTGGCCGTCGCCACCCAAAGACGGTCGTCGGAATCCTGGAACAGTGCGTTAATGCTGTAAACATCCGCATTCTCCGTATCCCACAGATTATAAATCCGGAATTCATTTCCGTTATACCGATAAAGACCGCCATCTGTTCCGACCCAGATATAGCCGCTCCGGCTCTGATAAACACAGTTTGCCTCCGTACTGCCCAGTCCGGCAGCCTGTTCATAGACTACCTGCGTATAATCCGAAGGGATGGAGCTGTCCGCATGCACAGGAAGAAAGCCGGGGCCCATAAAAAGGATCAGGATGCCGGCTAAGACGAGAATGATCAGTTTGTTTCTTCTTCCGTTTTTCATATACTTTTCAAAGCAGTTCCCAAAAGCTTAGTGATATGCATTTCTGAGGAATGCTTCATATCCTTTTTCCGTCTCATAAATATCCGCCTTGGAGGTTACCTCATAAGGCGCATGCATGGAAAGCACCGCAACACCGCAGTCAACGACTTCCATACCGTAAAGTGCAAGGATGTAGGCAATGGTTCCACCGCCGCCCTGGTCAACCTTCCCAAGCTCCGCAGTCTGGTAATGTACACCTTCCTTCTCAAGAATACCGCGGATCTTTCCGATGTATTCCGCATTGGCATCGTTGGAGCCGGATTTTCCTCTGGCACCGGTAAACTTGTTGAATACCATGCCTCTTCCGAGGAAGGACGCATTCTTCTTATCAAAGCAGGAGCTGTATAACGGATCGTAGCCCGCACTGACATCCGATGAAAGCATGCAGGAATTTGCCAGACATCTCCTGAGTGAGATTTCTCCCGTATAACCGGCCAGAAGCAAAAGCTCGGCCACCGTATTCTCAAAGAATCTGGACTGCATGCCGGTTGCGCCGACAGAACCGATTTCCTCCTTATCCACAAGAAGTGTGCAGGAGGTGCGGTCACACTCTTCCACCTTCAGCATCGCCTCGAGCGAAAGGAATGCACAGACCTTATCATCCTGACCGTATGCAATGATCATGGAGCGGTCCAGACCGCCGTCTCTGGCCTTTCCGGCCGGTACGATCTCAAATTCGGCAGACATAAAGTCCTCTTCCGCCATTCCGTATTTTTCCTTCAGGATTGCCAGAACGTTTTCCGTTACGGCATCCTTCTTTTTCTTATCATCATCAATCACGAGAGGACGGGATGCAAAGAGAAGGTCCAGGTTTTCTCCTTCCACAGCCTTCGCCGCCTTCTTTTCCATCTGATCCTGTGCCAGATGGATCAGGATATCCGTCACACAGAATACCGGATCCTCTTCCTCCTCACCGATCACCACGGGAATCAGCGTACCGTCCGTCTTAGCCACAACACCATGAAGCGCCAGCGGTACCGTAACCCACTGGTATTTCTTGATGCCGCCGTAATAGTGGGTATCCAGATAAGCCAGCTCGGAATCCTCGTATAAGGGATTCTGCTTCACATCCAAACGCGGGGAATCAATATGTGCGCCAAGGATATTCATGCCCTTCTCCAACGGCTCTTTTCCGATCTGAAAAAGTGCCACACTCTTATTCATGCAGGTGGCATAGATTCTGTCTCCGGCCGAGAGGGGCTGTCCCTTTGCAATGGCTTCTTCCAGAGAAATATAGCCGGCTTTCCGGGCCGCTTCCATGATGTAGGCTGCTCCCTCCCGTTCCGTCTTGCCCCTGTTCAGATAATCCTTATATCTTGTGCAGAGATCCTCAAGTTTTTCCACATCAGCGGCTTCATAAGAGAGCCATGCATTCTTTCGTTCCATGTTGCAACAATCCTCCCTACTCGATCTGTAATATCTAAATTTGTATTATATCATAAAGATTTATCCACTGCCACGTTCTTTTTATCATTCCGTCCCGGCTAAAACGGATCCGAAATCACAGAACGAATAAAACTATACTGCGGCTTCGAACTGGCTGTGGTAAAGATCGTAGTAGAAACCGTGCTGCTGAAGAAGTGTCCGGTGGGTTCCCTGCTCAATGATATTTCCATCCTTCATTACGAGGATCAGATCAGCCTCCCGGATGGTGGAAAGTCTGTGGGCCACCACAAAGCTGGTGCGACCCTGCATCATCTTGGCAAAAGCGCGCTGCACCCTGTGCTCCGTCCGCGTATCAATGGAGCTGGTCGCCTCATCCAGGATCAGCATACTGGGATGCGTCATGAGAACGCGGGTAATACAGAGAAGCTGCTTCTGTCCCTGGGACAGCTCGCCGCCACCCTCGGTAATCTGTGTATCATAGCCGTTCGGCAGCCTTTTAATAAATGAATGGGCATGGGTAAACTTTGCCGCCTCGATCACCTCTTCATCCGTTGCCTCGTTACCGAAACAGATATTTTCCCGTACCGTTCCGCATTTCAGCCATGTTTCCTGCAGAACCATCCCGTAGGAACGCCTGAGACTGTCCCTTGTCACGCTGCGGATGGCCGTCCCATCCACGGATATCTCTCCCCGATCCGTATCATAAAACCGCATCAGAAGATTGATCAGCGTACTCTTCCCGCAGCCTGTGGGACCGACAATGGCGACCCGCATACCCGGTTTTACCGAAAGGGAAAAGTCCTCGATCAAATGCTGCTCAGGTGTATAGGAAAAGAACACGTTCTCGAACGCCACTTCCCCCTTCGGGTCCGTAAGAACCGTTTCGCCGGTTTCCTTTTCTTCCTCCGTTTCCAGCAGCTGGAATACCCTGTCACAGGAGGCGGCCGCATTTTCCAGCTCCGTCATGACACCTGATATTTCATTAAAAGGTTTCCCGTACTGCATGGCATACCCAAGGAAAATGGTCAGCTCGCCGACCGAAAGCCTGCCGGTTTTCATCACCGTAATAGCACCAACCAGAGCGACAAGTGCATAGATCATATTGTTGACAAACCGGGTGGACGGGTTCACCAGGGAGGACATAAAGGTCGCTCTGAGACTGGCCTCCGTTAAAAGCCGGTTACTCTCCTGAAAAGCCTCCGTCCTCTTCCCCTCCAGAGAAAAGGTCTGAACCAGCTTTTCATTGCCGATGGTCTCATCGATGAGATCGGTCATACTCCCCCGCAGGGTGGACTGCTTATGGAAATACTTAAAGATATTCCGGGAGATAAAGCCTGCCACCAGAATGGAAAGCGGCGTTAAAACCACAACGATCAGGCTGATCCGGATATCCACGGAAAACATGAAGCACAGCGTGAAAAGGATGGTGATCACACCTGTAAAAAGCTGGGTAAAGCCCATCAGAAGGCCGTCGGAAAGCGTATCGACATCCGTAATGATCCGGGACACAAAATCTCCGCCCGGCATCCGGTCAATATCCCGGACGGAAAGCCGTCCCAGCTTCCGGAACAGCCGCTGGCGCAGATCACGGACAACGCCAACCGTGATTCCGTTATTCACTCTTCCCATGATCCACTGCGTAAGAGCCGCCAGAAGGATCACACCGCCCATAAATAGGATCAATCGGTCAAGACGTTTCATAACACCCACGCCGCTGCCAAGGATATCCACGCCGCGTCCGATCAGGATCGGGATCAATAGCTGTAGCACGACCGTCGCAAATGCCAGCACAAAGGAAAGAACCACCTTTTTCTTCTGATTCTTCAGGATAGACATGATCTGATGAATGGTTTTCTTTTTCATTCCTTCACGCCTCCTTTTCCTGAGAATCGACAATTTCCCTGTATACATCCGAATTTTTAAGAAGCTCCTCATGACTGCCGAGTCCTGCGGGAACCCCGTTATCCAGAACGAGTATTCTGTCTGCCTGCCGGATTGCGGAAACCCGCTGGGAAACAATAATGGTCGCCCTATCCGCCGCATGCTTCCGGAGGGATTTTCTGAGGGCTGCATCCGTTGCAAAATCGAGTGCCGAAGCACTGTCATCCAAAATCAGGATTTCCGGCTTCCGGATCAGCGCTCTGGCTATGGTAAGTCTCTGTCTCTGACCGCCGGAAAGATTTCCGCCGCCACGGGTGATCACATGATCCAGACCGCCGTCCAGGCTCTTTACAAATTCCGCCTGTGCATCCGCGAGCGCTTCCCATATATCTGTATCCGAAGCGTCCGGGCATGCTTCCAGCATATTTTCCCGGACAGTTCCCTTAAACAAAACCGCATGCTGGGGAACCAGACCGATTTTTTTCCGGAGAGTTTCCTTCGGGTAATTTTTCACATCCGCACCGCAGACATCCACCTCTCCCTCCGTAGCATCATAGAACCGCGGGATCATATGAACCAAGGTGGATTTTCCGGCACCCGTACCGCCGATCACGCCAAGCGTCTCCCCGCGTTTAATGTCTACACTGATTCCCGAAAGGGACGGTTCCGCATCTCCGGCATAGGTAAGGCCGGCATTTTGAAAACTAACAAGCGGTGCCGATTCATCCAAAGCCGGATTCGTCTCCGCCCAGGACATGGACGGAACAATCTCCATCACCTCTTCCACGCGCTTTGCGGACGCCGTCGCCTTGCTCACGATCACGATCAGATTGGCAAATTTGACAAGCTCCACCAGAATCTGGGACATATAGTTCACAAGTGCCACCACCTGTCCCTGGGTAAGCGTTCCGGCCGTAATCCGAATTCCGCCATAGTAGATCAGCATGGCGATTCCCAGATTGACGATCACAAGAGACGCAGGATTCATGAGCATCGAAAGCCTTCCCACACGCTTCTGGATATGAAACAGTTCATCCGTCTCCGCTGTGAAAGCCTCCGTTTCCTTCTCTTCTCTATGAAAGGCCCGGATCACCCTGACACCGGAAATCCCTTCTTTGGAAAGCAGTGTCAGTCTGTCCAGCTTTTTCTGTGCTGTGCGGTACATCGGCACGGTATGCAGAACAATGAAAAAGACAACCACTGATAAGACCGGCAGCACGATCAGAAAAATGAGTGCGGATTTTACATCCACAAGAAAAGCCATAACAACGGCACCGACCACAATGAACGGTGACCGGAGAAAGAGTCTCAGCATCATGTTGATGCCGGACTGCACCTGGGTCACATCACTGGTCATGCGCGTGATGAGTGTAGAAGTCCCGGCGCGATCCAGATCGGCGTGGGATAAAGACTGAATATGAGAAAAAAGATTCGCCCGGATTTCCTGTCCGGCATGCATGGCGGTATATGCCGCAAAATACTGTGCCGTTACGGAAAACATGAGTCCGACAACACAAAGAAGAAGCAGGAGGAGCCCCATTTTCACCAGCTCTCCCCTGTCATGATTGGCAATACCGCTGTCAATCATCCTTGCCACGACAAGCGGAACCAGAAGTTCGAAAACAGCCTCCAGCATTTTGAAAAGCGGTGCAAGGATCGACTGCACCTTGTAATGCTTCATATACCGAAAAAACAACTTCATGTACGGTCCAGTATCCTTTCCTGGTATTCGCGGCTGAGACGAAGGATTTCCCGAATCAAAGATTCATACGAAGCTTTGATTTCCGGAGCAGAATCCTTTGTAAGCTTATCAATAATCTGTTTTTCCCGGTCCGGCTGATAGACAGGCGCACCGGAGACCCTTTTGATTTCCGCAATTTCCGCCGCCAATGCCATCCGTTCCGCAAAAGCGGTCTTGATAACATGGTCCACCCGGTCAATGTCCTTTCGGATCTCATCCAGAGATCTATTCTCATTCGCACCTTGTATTTCTGTCATCCTATCTCCTCCAACTCCTTTAAAAACCTCGAAGGCTTCGACGGTTTATTTCGAACTGTATCCGGCACATATAAATATAAAGACTGCTTCGATCTTGTCATTCCAACATAGAGAAGACGCCTTTCCTCTTCGAGTTCATCCGTACTCTTCGCCCTTTGATAAGGAATCGAGCCCTCATAAAGATCCGGAATATGCACCTCGGAAAACTCCAGCCCCTTCGCGCCGTGCAGCGTCATCAGCTGGACAGCATCCCTGTTTTCCGCCGCATGCTCCCGCATAATATCATCCATCCGGTTCATCTTCTCAAAAAAAGACATAAAATCTTCCGTATCGGCCGCAAAGAGCATAAGATCCTCCAGCCGGTCACTCAACTCATCATAATACAGATTTCGTTCATGGGCAAGCTTTTGCAGGTATTCATCGTATCCCATCACTGTCCGGAAATAGGAAATAGCCGAGTACGGTGAAAGATGCCTTGCCGTTTCCAGATCATGAATCAAATCTGAAATATTTTCCGCCAGATAGTCGGTATCCGATGCTGCCGAATAGAGCCTTGCCAGATCAACCTGTTCGTTCGGAAGCAGTTTTCTCGGAATATACCGAACCGGCCTGTTCATAAACTGCATAAAGGTCTTTCGGCTTCTGTCGCCCGCCAGCCATCTGAGATACGCAATAACAGGCCGAACCGCCAGACTGTTAAACAAGGTAACAGGCCGTTCCTTCAGATAAAACGGTATATCGTATGCATCCAGCTGATAGATGAGTCCCTCGGCTCCTTTATTGGTTCTTGTGAGGACCGCTATTTCCCGGTAAGGTATCCCACGATGTACAGCTTCCAAAATACCATTGATCAGCTGATCCGTCTCCCCTCTTCTGTCTCTTACATGAAAACACCTGGTCACACCCTGAACCAAGGAAGCCGATTCCAGCGTTTTCTCATACCGTTTCCGGTTGTGCCGGATCAGCCCCCGCGAAAGCATGGTCACCTTTTGCGGACAGCGATAGTTTCTGGTTAGTGCAAGGATTTTTCCCTCCGGAAACTCCTTTTGAAAATGAAGCATGATTTCCGGTCTTCCGCCGCGGAACCCGTAAACAGACTGGTCATCGTCCCCTACGGCAAACAGGTTCTTTTCCGGTCCGAGAAGCAGTTTCAGCACAAGATACTGGATGCGGTTTGTGTCTTGAAATTCATCCACCAGAATAAACGGATAGAGCTCCTGCAGTCTACCCCGAATTTCGGGATACTCACGAAGAATGCGGTAAGCCTCCGCAGCCATATCGTTAAAATCGATCATGTTCCGCCGGCGTTTTTCCTCCTGAAAAAGTTTCGCCGCCTCCCGAAATTCCGTCTCACCGATGTCTGTACTGTAATAATTCTCCAGAGGAATCCCATCCGCTCCGATCCGGTCAAGCTGCCGCAGGACACTGTCCGCCGTTTCGGAAGCATCACCGTCTTCTCCGAGAAGCCTGCCAAGTAT
>CACYDN010000260.1 GCA_902773185.1 uncultured Lachnospiraceae bacterium
ATCTTCAGCGCAGATTGGATCTGCTTCTCCGTAGCAGTAAAATTCCCACTGTTATCGATCTCCAAATCCGTCCTTTCCCGGTACCACTCTTCCGAAGGCTGATTCTGCATCACTCGTCCTGCCTTTTCACGGTCAATCCCGCGGCCGGCCATGAGACGCCGAAGTCTTGTTTCCCTGTCCGCATGGATATACCAGATTTCATCGCAGATATCCCGGTAACCATCCTGCAAAAGAAGTGCGGCTTCCAGAAAAAAGAACCTTGCACCACTTTTTTTAGTATGATCTATTGTCTCAAGGATTTCTTCTTTTACGAGCGGATGCATGATTTCATTCAGCACGGTAAGCTTTTCCGTATCCGCAAAAACAATACTCCCCAGTATGCTTCTGTCAATACGCCCGTCCACCATCAGGATTTCCGGTCCGAAATACGCGAGAACCGGTTCATATCCTCTCCTGTCCGGTTCATATAATTCTTTTGCCAGTCGGTCCGCTTCCAGAACCACTGCCCCCGGAATCTCTTTCAAACAGTCCAAAACTCTGGATTTTCCCGTGCCGATGCCTCCGGTGATACCGATCACCCGGAAGGCATCCGTTTGCGAAGTTTTATTATCAGTTTCGTTTATATCTTGATTCATAGAGACTTTCTCCGTCTGACTCATTTTGCCTCGTAGAGGTTTTCCCCCGTATGCATATCCACCACGAGCGGAACGCCGATATCCGCAGCTTCCGTCATGCAGTCACTGAGCAGTTTTTTCACCGTTTCTTCCTCACCCAAAGCCGTTTCAATCAGGAGTTCATCATGAATCTGCAAAATCAGGCGTGACTTTAGATTCCTCTGCCTGAGTTCACGCCAAACCCGAACCATGGCCAGCTTGATGATATCGGCGGCTGTCCCCTGGATTGGCGCATTCATGGCAACCCGTTCCCCGAAGGAACGCTGCATGAAATTCGATGAGGCTAGCTCGGGCATGGGACGGATCCGGCCAAAGATTGTCCGAACAACACCTTCTTTTTTTGCATCTGCAACCTGTTTGTCCAGGAAGGTCTTCACCCCGGAAAAATGTTCAAAGTATTTGGCTATATACTCCTTCGCCTCTTCTCTGGAAATGGAAAGGTCCTCTCCCAGGCCGAAAGCGCTGATTCCGTAAATAATTCCAAAGTTTACCGCCTTCGCCCTGCGGCGCATCAAAGGATCCACATCTTCCGGCGCCACATGGAACACCTGAGAGGCTGTGATCGTATGAATGTCATCCCCGTGAATAAATGCATCCTTCATGACGGGATCATCCGCAAGGGCCGCCATCACACGAAGCTCAATCTGCGAATAGTCGGCATCCGTGAATAGAAAACCGTCCTCGGGAATAAAAGCTTTCCGTAGCTCACGACCTTCTTCGGAGCGCTGCGGCAGATTCTGCAGATTCGGAGCAACCGAGCTGATCCGACCCGTAGCTGTCACAGTCTGCTGGAAGGTGGTATGAATCCGTCCATCCGGCGAAATACAGGATAAGAGCCCAACTGCATAAGTCGAAAGAAGCTTGGAAATCTTCCGGTATTCCAGAATCGCCGGAATGATGGGATGATCGTTTCTCAGTTTTTCCAGTACGTCCGCATTGGTTGAATAACCGCTTTTCGTCTTTTTTCCGGCGGTAAGGCCCAGTTTTTCAAAGAGGATCATTCCCAGCTGCTTTGGCGAAAGAATATTAAACTCTTCACCGGCATAGCCGTAAATTTTTGCGGCGATTTCTTCCAGCCGGCTTTCATAACCTGCTTTAGCTTCTTCGAGAACCTTGCGGGAAACACGTATACCCTGCTTTTCCATATCCACAAGGCACCAGGTCAGGGGATGCTCAATTTCCGAATAGATTTTCATACTGCCCGTATCTTCAAGTGCTTTCCGGAGCGGTTCATAAAGACGATAAAGCCCGTAAGCCTTTTCCAGGTCTCTTTTTCCTTCATCGGGCGCAGCAAAAAGTGAAAGCTGCTTTTCTTCCTCCCCTTCATCTTCCTTGTAATCCATATGGGCATATTTGAGAAGTAAGTCTGAGAATTCATATGTATTTTCCAACGGTCCCAGAAGATATGCTGCCACACGGCAATCAAAAAGCGCGGGACATTCGGGAATCTCTAAGGTTTGCAAAAGGCTCTTCAGATCCTCCACAACGGGGATTCTCTTCTTAGCGATTTCTTCTTTTAGAAACGACAGGAATACATCCTGATCACAATCAGAACGAAGGATTGTATCCCCAACGGATATCACAAAGCCGCCGAAAAAGCCGCTTTGCACGGCAGGAACAAGGCCAAAATAATCTGTACCGGATTTTTGAAGCGCATCCTCAAAGGCCTTGTCCGAATAGGGACCGGCAGAAAGCTTCGGCATTTCCTCAAGACGCTCCTCTTCATTCTCTCCATCCGAAAAACGGGAAAGAAGCTTGTGAAGCTGTAATTTGCGTAGTTCATCCAGAAACGCCTTTGTCACAACGCCGCCATCCGGAATAGCCGTATCGGCCGGCGCAAAAGGAAGCTCGGCATCAATCTTGATTTCGGATAGCACACGGGAAAACCGGGCAGATTCTGCCTGCTCCGTAAGCTTATCCCGCAGCTTTGCGGCACCGACCCGGTCAACGTTTTGAAGAAGATTTTCCACCGTACCGAATTCTTTGATGAGCTTTTCAGCTGTTTTGGGACCGATTCCCTCCACGCCGGGAATATTATCGGAGGTATCCCCCATGAGCCCCTTCATTTCGAGATAACCGGCCGGTGTTACACCGTATTCAGCCTCCACATCCTTTGCGTGATAATCGTAAACCGTTGTCTTTCCTTTGCTGGTTTTGGGAATCCGGATACAAATATTCTCTGTTGCCAGCTGCAAAAGATCCCGGTCACCCGAAAGAATCGTGACCGTATATCCTTCCGCCTCGGCCTGTTTCCCCATGGAACCCAGGAGGTCATCCGCTTCCAGACCGGCCTTCTCCATGATTGGAATCCCCATACTTTGCAGGATTTCCTTGATCACCGGGAACTGTTCCAAAAGCTCCGGATCCGTAGACTTTCTTTTCCCTTTATAGTCCGCAAACATTTCATGGCGGAAGGTCGGTGCATGCACATCAAAGGCAACCGCGATATGATCCGGTTTTTCCTCTTCCACAATCTTAAAAAAGATATTCATAAAGCCGAGAATGGCATTGGTATGCAGACCATCCCTGTTGGTCAGTTCCTTCGGCAACGCATAATATCCGCGGTTCATGATGCTGTTGCCGTCGATCAAAAGTAGTTTCATGGCTGTTTATCCTTGTTATCGTTCGTATTCTTCGTATCGTCTTGCTTAACGTTTTTATCTTCTGTATTTACCTGATTATTGTTCTTGTTCTCATCTCCGGGTTTATTCTTATCATCAGTTTTGCTCTTATCTTCCTGGTTTTCTTTATCACCCGTCTGACTCGAATCATTCTTGAACATACTTCCGGAAGACGGAATGACATGCTCATACATCCTCCTCTTCTCCTGGTAGACGCGAACGCGTTTAATCTTTTCCAGAGTAGACATTTCTTTATTTTCTTCCTGATCCACCAGTTCTTTTTCCTGTCTTCTGTCACGTAACTCCGGGAAAAAGGTCTTACCGAAGGCATTTGAATAATAAGACGGCCCCTGATTGGCTTTCCGGATGTCCTGCTCATAGGCATATACTCCATTGAGTCCGATTCCATAAAAAAAGGCTGAAACAAGAATGATTGCCGCCATGCAGATGGAAAACGCAGAAAATCGCATCCGCTGTTTTCCATGAACCTTATGCTTCATACGGTTTAATTCCTGTTCCAGGTCTTTTTGAAAATCGTTTGAAATTGCCTTTTCATCATTTAATTGACGCATGCCAACAAGGAGCATGTAGTTAATCTCCAGCTCCTCATGGCAATCTGCGCAATTCTTCATATGAATGACAAAATCCTCTTTCACATGTTCGGGGAGCTTGCCTTCAATGAATGGTATGATATACGATTGTGCTTCAAAGTGATTCATTCAGGTTTATTCACTATTCTGAAAATTTCTATCATGAAGTATGCACTACTTCTCCGAGAGATATTCTACCACGAACATGAATAAAAGTCATGTATTTATCTTCCGATTGCCTGCTGGTTTCTTTCGGGTGCCTTTTTCTTGACCTCCAGGCTCTTCGGTTTCATCTTACTAACGGCATCCCTTACGCAGCGGTCTTTCAGCGCACCGTTCTTCATCTGATCTACCGTTTCACTGATCTTTGCCCGTAAAGCATTCGTTTTTTCCTGCGGCTCCTGCCCCTCAGGAACAGATAAAATCCCTTTTTCCGTCAGGTTTTCCTTGATCTTTTTCTGAATATCCGATTCTTTAAACTGACCGGCAACTACTGCCTGACAGATTTTCTCGTTCTTCGGATCGGCAAGAATCTGATGGGTAATCTTTTCAGCCAGATATTCATATCTGTTTTCATCATTTGTCATCCCCATGATGTCGTTTAGAACAGCATTTTTCCCGTAATTGTTAAAATTGGAAACCAGCAGTTCTTTTTTCTTCTGCATGAAAGATGCTTTCGTCATAACTCTGTTCCATTCCGAATAATAAGTATCCGGATGGCTTAATGCCACAGCTTTAAATACCGGATTATTGGCAAGCGCCTTCGCTTCCCCTTTCAGTCCGCCGTCGTTAATATGATCATATAGGGTATTAATATCATTTGCATCATAATTCGGATCGTTCATGATTTCAATGTAGTGTGTGATCATATAATCCGTTGCCAGTTTATCCGCTGTAGGAGATTTTCTGGACGGAACAATATCATCCGGATTGGAAATTGTAACATCCAGTTTAATATGATGCGACGTAAGGGGTGCAAGCTTCTTCATAAGCTTTTTCTGCGCTTTCACCTTTTCCTTATTTGACGAAATGGCTTCCTCACATGCATTCTCATCCATCCGGATCTCATTTTCGGAAATTTCGGCATACTTCATATGCTTTTCCAGCTTCTCCTCAATCGCCTCAATTGACATATTTCTGGTTCTGATATGATCATTCGTCAGAGGATATCTCATATTATCATAAAACGGAAGCATATCCGACACATGCTGGAGCGTCCGATTGATAATATCGATTCTTTCATTTGTAAGTCCGGTATCGAATAAGCCCAAACGGGTTTCCTTAAAATTCTGAGCGGCCTTGGTATAATCATTCAATGCTTTTTTGATTTCAGACGGTTTCTTTCCGTCATCACCAAGCACCTTGAAGACCTGAATCAGTTTGGAAGTCATCGCCCTGTATTCATCGCTTCCGTCTGCACCGAGATGATGCTTATCCTCCTGCGTATCGATAAACGCATCCGCATCACTTTGCAGTATGGAAATCATATCCCGAATACCGGCATGGTAGACAGATGCTGCCTTCTTCATGCTGAGAATTTCTTCCCGATTAAGAACCTGATAGGAAACACCATGACGTTTCTGCGTTTTCGACGAATCCATCAGTTCCGTAAAAGCGGTATGGTACTCCGCTTTTGTCATTTCAACGGCAATTTCTTTTCCTTCATCCTCAGCCCATGCTTTATAGGCCTGATTTTCTTCTACTTCCTTTTTGACTTTTTTGTCATATTCAGCATTGATTGCCTTTTTTCCGTATTCAAAATATCTCTTATCAAAATCATTCAGCGTCTTTTTGATACTGTTTTCTGACTGCATAACCCACAGATCCCGAATCTGTTTGGTCAACGGGCGAAGTTCATCTATCGCTTTTTCTTCAATTTCTCCCTCACTCAGCTGGCCGTACTCCTCGATAACCGCATTCCGCATAATATCCTTTAATCCTGCATTCGGATCAACACCGAGAAACTTAGCCTGCATATCGGGATCTGTGATACCCAGATCAATCAGCATATTCTTTGCGTTAACGTTATTCTTATATGCCTCTTTCAGGTAATCCATCATATAGATATCCATGTTTTCTTCAAGGAGATTTCCGACCAATACATTTGAAAAATCCTGCAGATTATTATACATGACACCGTTTTGGCCCTGCGCGGATACCATTAAACAGGCAATTTTGAAATCAAGGAATTTCTTATCCTGCTCCGGGGTTACCTTATGATATACTTCATCATACTTTTTACCGGCCTGAACAGCTACCTTCGCATTCATCGAACCGATCACATCAAAGATTTTTTTGATATCCCGGATACTTCTGATGTCCTTCGTTGTACCAAAGGCATGCTCATTCAGATCCTTCAAAAGCTTCTTCTCTATCTTCTTCAGATTATTCTTCTGATATTCGGTAATATTCCCTGTAACGGGAATCCCTGCCGCTTCTCTTTCTTCATCAGTCATATCAACTCTCTTAGAGTCCGGCCCGATAAAGATGCCTGCCCTGTAGGTCAGATAATGATAAAATTTATCCTCGATGGTAAGCTGTTTATTATAGGAATCCCTGAGTGCCTTGTAAGAAACAGGTTCCTTGAATTCATATCTGTTCTCAAGCCGATTCAGAATTTCATTGGCCATGATCACACGTTTTGCTTCGTATTCGGAACGCTTATACGGCTTTCCGGGATTATTCAGCTGCGTATCCTTGTAATCAAGATATGCTTTAATTTTATCAATAGCATCTTCCTTCAGCTGTTCAAATCTTTCCTGTTCATTGTATCTGTCGCAATCCTTCAGTTTTTCCAGAGCCAGCTTCATTTCATTAAATGCAGGGGATGAGCTGACCTTCTTTTTATCAACGGAACAGAGCGCATCATAAACCGCTTCCATGGAGTCGGTATACAACATCTTTTCCAAAGGAGTAAGCCCCTGACCCATTCTGTCCTCAAGCGTATAACGGAGTCTGTTAAAGCCTCTCCCGCCCTGAAAAGGTGTATGATCAAACTCTTTTGCATCATCTTTATGAAGAAAAACCCGGAAATTCGATAACAGAGATTCTAAGTTTTCCTTTCTTTTTTCTTCCGTTACGGGAATGTCATTGATGATCTTATCCCACTGGATTGACAGATTCTCGTAAACAAACCTAACAGAACCCGCATTCGGATTATTCTCATTTTGAATATATGCCTGCGCTTCCTGCATTATACTGTAAACCTGTGCCAGGATTTCCGTGTCTTTCAGGGAATAGCCGGCATCTAAAAGCATTACTCTGGCCTTTGTATCGTAATATGCCAGCTTGGCTGTAGAATCAGCCACACGCATATCTTCATAAGATATTAAAATATCACCGGAAACATTCAGGTCATTATAGGCATCTTCTGACATATCGGAAAACGTGTCGATCGTATCCTGATAAGAACGGTATTCTTCAAGCAGTTCACTTCTGTCAATTTCACCGGTTTTATTATATTTTTGAAGTTTCTGATTAATCGAATCGGCCTCAATGACTGCATTCAGCACACTAAAGCCATTGAACTTTGATACGATATCCTCCCAGTTTCCCCCTGATTTTTCCTGTTTAATCGTATGGGACGGATGATTCTCATCCGGAAAATTCACAATTAACATGGATTTCTCAAAATCCAGAATCGAATCAAATGTATTCCAGGCATGCAGATAGGGCGGATTTTCCAGAAGATTCATCTGAAAATAAGCGCCCTTAGCAAGGTCATCGATCATTTTCTTAATGAAACTGACAAATCGAAGTCTGGTATCTTTAAGAATATCGTCTTCAATCAGCTCAGCATCATAGCTCTTCATTTGCTGAATATAAGTATCAAGCGCCTTTGAGATTTCTCCCAGACTCTTCACCATATCCGCGATGACAGGTTCATATGCCTCATCCGCATAGAAGGTTGTTCCGCCTTTATCATCCAGAGCCTTATTATAATAATTCGGATCACTTTTTTTCTCTGTAATTTCATTTGTTCCGGCACCATTAAGCGCCTCTTTTAAATCTTGGTATTTTCCCTCATAAAGAGAATCGATATTACCCGGATCTCTTGAAATGAGTTCCAGGGCACCAAGAGATTTTACATGAGATTCTTTCGTATCATTCGGCATTGTGGTCAGAATATTATTGATCGCAAAAAGGCCGATTTTCTTCATGTTATCGAGTTCAAATTTTGAATACTTTACGTGTAACCGTTTAGTAGGCATTTTTCTATCTCCTTTATCATATTCTATGATTCAAATTACTCAAATACTCAGTATTGAATACATAATATCATAAAATCAATAACAAAACCGCAACATTTTTTTAGAGGATTGCTGGTCCGTGGGTTCTAATCGCATATCACAAAGTTCAGAACCCACGGCCAGCATGACCTTCCGCCTTCGGCGTAAGTCGTTGCTTCGCAACTTGTCACGCTGGTCCGTGCGTTATCACGCAAAGAAAAACATCCAACGTGTCATGACTGCAAGCAGCCATCCACGCTGGATGTTTTTCTTTGGTTCTGAACTTTGTCGCTTAGTTGTTAATTAATTTATCCTCATCGGACCAGCTGTACAGGGAACGGATCTCTGCGCCGATCTTCTCTGACGGATGCTCTGCCTTCAGCTTGCGGAGTGCCTTGAAGTGTGCCTGTCCGCTTGCGGAGCTCATGTCAAGCAGGAAGTCCTTTGCGAAGGAACCATCCTGGATATCGGCAAGAACCTTCTTCATAGCCTTCTTGGTATCTTCTGTAAT
>CACYDN010000261.1 GCA_902773185.1 uncultured Lachnospiraceae bacterium
AAGTTCGGCCAGCAGATGAATCTGGTCAGGGCACATATCGAAGAGAAGATGGGGAACCGTCTGAAAGACATTCAGGCAAAGGTTCTGGCGGAAAAAATGAAGCGGGAAACTTTGGATGTGACCATGCCCGGAAGAAAGATGATCCGCGGCCATAAGCATCCGAACCAGATTGCGCTGGAGGATCTGGAGCGCGTATTCATCGGCATGGGCTATGAAGTCGTGGAAGGTCCCGAGGTAGAGTTTGACCGCTATAATTTTGAGCTTTTGAATATCCCGGCAAACCATCCCGCCAAGGATGAACAGGATACGTTCTACATCACAAAGGATATTCTTCTTCGGACACAGACATCCTCCGTACAGGCGAGAATCATGGAGAAGGGAGAACTGCCGATCAAAATCATTTCTCCCGGACGCGTATTCCGTGCGGATGAGGTGGATGCGACCCATTCCCCGTCCTTCCATCAGGTGGAAGGCCTTGTGGTCGGAAAAAATGTGACGATGGCAGACCTTAAGGGAACACTTGACCAGTTCGCAACGAATTTCTTCGGACCGGGAACAAAGACCAAGCTTCGTCCGCATCATTTCCCCTTTACGGAACCCTCCGCAGAGGTGGATGTGACCTGCTTTAAGTGTGGCGGCAAGGGCTGCGGTGTATGTAAGGGCTCCGGCTGGATTGAAATCCTGGGCTGCGGTATGGTGCATCCCCGGGTACTTGAAATGTGCGGCATCGATCCGGAAATCTACTCCGGCTTTGCCTTTGGTATCGGTCTGGAACGTGTAACGCTGCTGAAGTACGAAATCGATGATATGCGTCTTCTTTATGAAAACGATGTCCGTTTCCTGCAGCAGTTCCGCTAAGATGTTTAGATGTTTTATTATATGAGTAAAGACGAGGAGATTCAGGTATGAATACACCGATTTCATGGATCAAAGCCTATGTGCCGGATTTGGATGTGACACCGCAGGAATTTGTGGAGAAGATCACGCTTTCCGGAAGCCATGTGGAAAATTATAACGAATACAGCAAAAATTTGGAAAAGATAGTGGTAGGTAAGGTGCTTTCCTGCGAGCCGCATCCCGATTCCGATCATCTGGTGATCTGTCAGGTGGATGTCGGAGCGGAGGCTCCCATTCAGATTGTTACCGGTGCGCCGAACGTTTCCGAAGGCATCCTTACGCCTGTTGTACTGGACGGCGGCAAGGTGGCCGGCGGTCATGACGGGGGCGAACTGCCGAAGGATGGTATTAAGATCAAAAAGGGCAAGCTGAGAGGCGTAGAATCCTTTGGTATGATGTGTGCCATTGAAGAGCTGGGACAGAGCCGCGAGCTCTATCCGGAGGCGCCGGAGAACGGTATCTATATCTTCCCGGAGAAGGCAAATGTTTCGGTCGGGGATGACGCCGTAAAGGCACTGGGTCTGGATGATACCAATGTGGAGTACGAGATCACGTCCAACCGTGTGGACTGCTTCTCCCTGATCGGTATGGCCAGAGAGGCTGCGGCAACCTTCCGTCTGCCGTTCCATCCGCCCGTACCGGAGGTGAAGGAAACCTCTTCCGAGAAGTCTTCCGATTATGTGCAGGTAGAGGTGAAGGATACCGACCTTTGCAAGCGGTATATCGGTCGCGTGGTAAAGAATATCAAGATCGGCCCTTCGCCGGAATGGATGCAGAAACGCCTTCGTTCCCAGGGAATCCGGTCTATTAACAATATCGTAGATATCACTAATTACGTAATGGAAGAGTATGGCCAGCCCATGCATGCCTTCGATCTTTCCCAGGTTGCCGGACAGAAGATCGTTGTAAAGCGCGCCGAGGACGGCGAGGTCTTCCGTACACTGGACGGACAGGACCGCGTCATGGACCGGGATGTCCTGATGATCTGTGACGGCGAAAAGTCGATCGGTATTGCCGGTATTATGGGTGGCGAGAACTCGATGGTTACCGATCAGATTGAAACACTTCTTTTCGAGGCGGCCTGCTTTGACGGAACCAATATCCGTCTTTCCGAAAGACGTCTGGGCCTTCGGACGGATGCGGCCGGCAAGTTTGAAAAGGGACTCGATCCGAATCTGGCGGAGGAGGCTATGACAAGAGCCTGCCAGCTGATTCAGGAGATGGGCTGCGGCGAGGTTCTGACCGGTTCCGTAGATGTATATCCCGAAAAAGTAAATCCCTGGCAGCTTCCTTTTGAACCGGAGAAGATGAACCGGCTTTTGGGTCTTCAGGTGGAAGAGCCTGAAATGCTGGAAATTTTTGACCGTCTGGGTCTCACATATGATGCGTCCACAAGGATGCTGACCATCCCGACCTTCCGGCAGGATCTACGCTGCATGGCGGATCTGGCGGAGGAGGTAGCACGGTTCTACGGCTACGATAAGATTCCTTCAACCGTGACTACGGTGAATGCCGGTATCGGCGGTATATCCGAGACGGAGAGAGTACGCCGGATTCTGGGCGGTATTGCGGAAGAAAACGGATTCTCCCAGGCGATGTCCTATTCGTTTGAGAGCCCGCGTGTATTTGATAAGCTTCTTCTTCCTGTGGATGCACCCGAAAGGAAGGCAGTGAAGATCATGAACCCGTTGGGCGAGGATTTCAGCATTATGCGGACACTCCCGCTGAACGGAATCATGTCATCTCTTTCCACCAACTTCAATCATCGGAATAAGAATGTCAGACTGTACGAAATCGGAAATATTTACATTCCGCGTGAGCTTCCGCTTGTGTCACTTCCGGTGGAGAAGCGCTGCCTGACCCTCGGTATGTACGGAGAGGGTGATTTCTTCACTCTGAAGGGCACCATTGAGGAAATGCTCGAGGCAATCGGCGTGGATGCGAAATGTGAATTTGTTCCGTCTTCCGATATTCCGTTCCTGCATCCCGGCAGACAGGCCCGGATCGCGATGGGTAACGAGGAGGTCGGTTATATCGGGCAGGTTCATCCGATTGCGGTACATAATTACGATATGAAGAATGAGGTTTATATTGCAGACCTCTACGTGGATATCCTGGCAGAGAGCGCTGACTTTGAAATGAAATATAAGAGTGTGGCGAAGTTCCCGGCCGTGACCCGTGACCTTGCTCTTGTCTGCGATAAGACCGTATTTGTCGGCGACCTGGAGAAGGTGATCCGGAAGGCCGGCGGAAAGCTGCTGGAGGAGCTGACGCTCTTTGATGTTTACGAGGGAGAACAGGTCGAAAAGGGTAAGAAATCGGTTGCCTTTTCTCTCCGGTTCCGTGCAGCCGACCATACGCTGAAGGAGGAGGAAATCACACCGGTGATCGATAAGATCCTGAAGAAACTGGAAGATGCCGGTGCCCAGATCCGTTCATAAGCTATGAAATTATCTGATTTTAATTATGATCTGCCGAAGGAGCTGATCGCGCAGGATCCGCTCGAGAACCGTTCGGATTCCCGGCTCATGGTCATTCACAGGGATACGGATGCCATCGAGCACAGGATCTTTCGGGAGATCGGGGAATACATCTCTCCCGGAGATATTCTTGTGATGAATGATACCCGGGTCATCCCCGCGCGTCTCATCGGCGTCCGGGAATCCGGCGGCGCTGCGGAAATCCTTCTTCTCAAACGGCTGGATATTGACCGTTGGGACGCCATTGTGCGGCCGGGAAAGAAGCTTCGGCCCGGCGCAAAGGTCTCGTTCGGTGAGGGAAAACTTGTAGGCGAAATTGAAGAGGTGGCAGAAGAAGGGAACCGGATCGTCAGATTTCATTATGACGGGGTTTTCGAATCCATTCTGGATGAACTGGGCCAGATGCCCCTGCCGCCGTACATAACCCATAAGCTGCAGGATAAGGAACGGTATCAGACTGTTTATGCAAAGCATGAGGGCTCTGCGGCTGCGCCTACGGCAGGTCTCCATTTTACAAAAGAGCTTCTTAAGGAACTCGAAGAAAAGGGCGTGGAAACAGCCTTTGTCACGCTCCATGTGGGGCTTGGCACCTTTCGTCCGGTAAAAACGGAGAATATTCTGGAGCATCATATGCATACTGAGTATTGCGAGGTGAGTAAAGAAACTGCCGAAAAGGTAAACCGGGTGAAGGAACGCGGCGGCCGGGTAATTGCCGTCGGAACCACTTCTGTCCGTACGCTTGAAAGTATGACGGAAGAGGATGGCGTGCTCAGGGCGGGAAGCCGGGACACGGATATCTTTATCTATCCGGGTTACCGTTTCAAGTTGGTGGACAGTCTCATCACCAACTTCCACCTGCCGGAATCGACGCTGCTCATGCTGGTATCGGCTTTTTATGACAGGGAAAAGATCCTTAGCGCTTACAGCGAAGCCGTACAGGAAAAATATAGGTTTTTCTCCTTTGGCGACGCTATGCTGATCCTGTAGGGTAGTGATTTCAAAAAACTACACCGGTACACGATTTGGAAATATGCTGCTCGAATTATCGTTGTATGGGGATCGGTTACTATGAAAACAGGAGAGGGAAGCCATGAGGCATCTCAAAGAAAGTATCAAACTGTTCCGGTATAAACCGGCGAAGCTCCTTTTGTTTGAGCTTCTTTTACACTTTGCGGGCCTTTCTGTGCTTTTCCCTCTCTATTATTTTGTCGTCAATTCCACCATCCGGCTTGCGGGAATCGAATTCCTTTCCCGTGAGAATATCGGTACTTATCTGAAGCATCCAACCACTTACATTCTGATCCTGCTTTATCTCATATTCATCGCCCTGTTTATGATCTTTCATGTGACGGCGGTCATCTCTTATCTTCATGCGGCCAGAATGCGGAGCGAGACCGGAGTCATGAAAATGCTTCGTACGGGCGCGGCCGGGCTTCTCCGGACACTCAGACCGAAGAATCTCTTCTATATTCCGATGGTGTTCTTTTTTCTTCCGGTGTCTTTTTCCGGTGTGATCGTCATGAAGCTTCTGAATCTGAAGCTCCCGTCCTACGTGCAGGATGTGCTCCATTATAAAGGAAGCCTTGGTTTCATCATGACGATGGTTTTTCTTTTGGTGAATCTGATTTTTTTCCGGCATATGAATCTGTTTCATATCTATACGTTGGAGAAGAAAACATTTCTCAAAGCATTTCGGGAGAGTGGTTCAAAACCGAAAAAATGTCGGTTTTTCGGCTGGAATCTTTTCTGGATTGCGTTCTTTCTGATCGGAACGTTGGCTCTTCATTATCTTTTCGTTGGCATTGTGATGGAGAAGGTGTTCAAGGTCCGGGGAATGATCACCCTGTACCGGATCATCCGCAGCAGCGTGACCATTCTGCTTTCTCTGATCTTCTGGCTGTTCGCCATGCCTCTCATGCTGAGCGGAATCACGGTCAGTCATGAGGGCTATGCCGAGGAGAGTAAAGAGGATGCCGCGGAGCGGGAGGCGGAAGTCCGCAGGGCAGGAAAACGGGAGCGGCTGTTCCTTCTGGTGATTTTTCTTGTTTCGCTGATCTTAAACGGCGGCTTTTTCCTGCTCAGGCACCTGCATGTTTTTTCATTGAATGCGGAATATCTGGATACCGTGACGATTACGGCGCACAGGGGCGATTCCAAGGTCTGCCCGGAAAATACGCTGGCGGCTTTCCGTTCGGCAGTCGAAAGTGGTGCGGATGTGATCGAGCTGGATGTGCGTCAGACAAAGGACGGTGTAGTCATTGTAAGTCATGACGAGAACATCCGCAGGGTTTCCGGTGTGAACCGGAAAATCGGAAAGATGACCTATGCGGAGCTTATGGAGGCATCTGCCGGTAAGTACTTCGGAAAAGGCTATGAGAATGAACCGTTCCCTACGCTTGAGGAAGCAATCCGGGAAATTGACGGAAGAACGGAGCTGAATATTGAATTAAAACCCGCATCTACGGACACGGATATGATCGAACAGGTGGTCCGGCTGGTTGAGGACTATGACCTCGTTGACAGCTGTGTTGTAACGTCTCAGAATTATAAGGCAATCCGTACGGTGAAGGAGCTGAACGAGAAGATTAAGACAGTCTACGTGATGTCTGTGGCACTCGGTGATTTCTACACGCTGAAATATGCGGATGCGTTTTCCATAAAATATACGTACATCGACAGCGATGTTGTGAAAAAGGCACATAAGCACGGAAAAGAAATCTATGCCTGGACGGTGGACAGTAAAGCGGGACTCAAAAAAATGATGATGCTGCACGTAGACAGCATCATCACAAATAAACCGTTTGAAATGAAACAGATGATGTTGGATATCTATTACAGTGATACCCTGTATGAAAGTATCGGAGACCTGCTTGGTCAGTAGAACCCGGCTTGGTACTTCTTAAATTGCCGAACCGAATGCTTGTCTAATTACCGGAGCAGCCTTAGAACTGCTTGATCATCCAGGGAATGAAGTAAGTGGCTGTACTCATGATCGTTGCAGCCAGGAGAATGCCCAGTGCAATTGCCGGAACGCTCTTCTTTAGCGGAATGCGAAGGAGAGAAGCGGCCAGGGCGCCGGTCCATCCACCCGTTCCCGGGAGTGGAATGCCGACAAACAGCAGGAGTCCGATGAATTCATATTTTTTGATCTTGTCGGACTTGCCAAGGGCTTTGTTCTCCAGCTTTTCAATCTTGGGTCTTGCCCAGTTCCACTTTTTCAGAAGGTCAAATACCTTGTTGATGAGAAGCAGGATGAAGGGAATGGGCAGGGCATTTCCGATGATGCAGATCGGCAGTGCCTTGAGATAAGGAACCTTCAGAATGGCTGCGGCGATGAGACCGCCCCTCAGCTCCAAAAGAGGCATGAGGGAAATGATGAAGATGACCATCTCTTTGGAAATGGATCCACCCAGATTATCGGTAAACCAATGTACGATCGAGTCCAAGATTTGTTTCTCCGTTTCTTGAAAAGTAGTAGTGAATAACGTACGGGATGTAGTATAGCACAAATTATCCGGCACGGCAACCGCCGGCGGCAGGACTTCTTTTAAAAACAGCACTTTTGTGCAGTGCAGTAAAAACTGCTTTACCCGCAAGGAAGAATCTGGTAACGTATTATAATATAGAAATGCATTTGAAAGAGGACAAAAATGCGAATCCGGAGAAAAAAGATACAATATAGATTATGTGCGTGCGCGCTTGCGGCTTTTCTGACACTTTCCCTCGGCGGCTGCGGGAAGAAAGAGATGACGACACAGGCACCTACGGAAGCGCCTGCCGTTGCGGAGGATGAATTCCGGGATTCCGAGGGGTTTGTAGCCGTGCGGGATTATGTAAAGACAAAGACCGATCAGGTGAATCTTTACAGAAAGCCGGATCAGACATCGGAAATCTATGTGACGCTGAATAAAGGCGTGGATCTGCAGCGGACCGGTATTCTGAATTCATGGACCCGTGTGCAGCTGAACGGTTCCACATTTTATCTCCTTTCTTCCCAGGTGGAGGAAACCGAGGTGAAATGGGCAGAGGAGCCTACAGTAGCGAGTGCCGGTAAAGTAATCTTTATCGATCCGGCGAAGCAGATTACCGAGAATAAAGAGCTGGAGCCTGTACGTCCGGATATTGAGCCGGAATATGAGAATACCCAGAAGATGGAAGATGTGGATGGGGATGGTACGCCGGAGACGGAGGTTTCCGAATCGGTCATCAAGAATACCACGGGAATGAAGGCAAAGAATGCGGCGGCTGTAAAAGGTGTCATTTCATCGACCTTTGAATATGAGATCACGCTTGCCGTTGCGAACCTACTCAATGCGGAGCTTGTAAGAAGGGGATATACGGTCGTCATGTCAAGGACGGATAACAATGTCACCCTTTCGAATGCAACCCGGGCAGAGCTGGCCAATCAGGCAAATGCGGATCTGTATATCCGGCTTTCGGCCGGGGCGGTGCAGGATGTGACCACTACAGGCGTGATGGCCTTTGTCAATACTTCCACCAATCCCAATACGGGCATCCGTTTCCAGGATAATTACAACCTGGGGTACGATCTTCTGCAGAATGTCTGTGAAACGACCGGCGTGAAACGGATCGGTATTTATGAAACGGATGATATGACGAGTCTGAATTATTGTCACATGCCTGCGGCATCCTTCCAGCTGGGCTTTCTTTCCAATGCGGATGATGATAACCGCCTGAACGATGCGAGCCATCAAAACCTTCTGGCCAAAGCGCTTGCCGATGGGATCGATCAGTATTTTAAGGAAAAGGATGAGAAGTAAGAAAGGTACCGATAATATCATATATCGCATAACAGAAACGGGACGGTCTCATAACTGTCCCGTTTTTGTCACAAAACCGACAAAACCTTGACATTTCTATTACAAAGTGCTACACTGGCTCTGTAACAAAAATGTAACAAAAGTCAGGTTTACGTAATATCCTGTCAGAAAGAGGTTTGGCTGTATGCAACGGAGAAACTACTTCCGATGGAATCGTTGGAAGCTCTTTTCCAAAAAATACATATTTAACAGTCGGTTTGTTGTAAGAAATACCATTGCCGTTGTAGTTGGTACTACGGTTCTGGCCGGTGGCGTGGCGGGCTTAACCTGCGCTCTTTCCGGTTCGGATGAGAAGAGCAAAGCAGTGGTTTATGCGGCTGAACCTGTACAGGAAACAGCTGAAGTAACCGTGAATGATGAAGTTTATTCCATCGATATTACGGAAATGAGCCTTCTTGAACCTGAAACATTGACTTTGCTTTCCGAAGCACTTGAACAGGAAGCAACCTGCGATCTGGAAACAAACAAAAAGGATAACCTTTCCAAATCGGCAGGTGAAATGGAAGGAAAATTCCTGGCAAATGCCGATGATGTGAATATCCGCAGTGAGGCAGATGCGGAATCCGATATTCTGGGTTCCATGGAAAAGGGAGCATGCGGCGATGTGCTCGGGGTTTCCGGAGAGTGGACCAAGGTCAGCTCCGGCGGCATTACCGGTTACGTGAAATCGGAATACATCCTGAAGGATGATCAGGCAGCAGCGGTTGCGGAGAAGTATCGCGTATCCATGGCAAAGGTCAAAAGCAGCGATGTTCTTGTTCGTCAGTATGGCGACAAGGATTCCGATGTACTTTATACCTGCGCCGGCGGTGAAGTCTTCAAGGTGAATGAAGACCTTTCGGCAGATGGCTGGACAGCCGTCCGGCTCTATAACGGAGCAAACGGTTACATTGCTTCCGAGTATGTAACCATCAGCAAGGATTTTGATCAGGCACTTCCCGCCGATGCATCCGAGCTTATGAAGGGTGCGGAGCGAGATGAGGAAGATAAAAAGGAATCAGAGGAAGATACGGAAGAGAAGACCGAAGAAACCTCTGAAGATACGAAGGATAAGAAGAAGGATCGGGAAGATCGGAAAGAGGAGAAGAAGGAGGAAGAAGTTACAGAGGCTGTAACGGAAGCTCCGACAGAGGCGCCTACGGAGGCCCCGACAGAGGCACCTACAGAAGAACCTTCTTCGGAAAAGACCGTAGAGCAGACAGTAGAAGAACCTGTTCAGGCAGAGGCCAGCGATCTGATGCTTCTCGCAGCAATCGTTTATGCGGAAAGCGGCGCGGAGTCTTACGAGGGACAGCTTGCCGTAGCAAATGTAGTTATGAACCGGCTTCGTTCCGGCATGTATGGCAGCACCCTGTCGGATGTCATTTATTATCCGTATCAGTTCTCCGCTATCTACACCAGCACCTTTACAAATGCACTTTCAACAGGCGGTTCGCCGCTGTCCTTACAGGCGGCTTCGGAGGCCCTCGCCGGTAACAACAACATCGGCGGTTACATTGCCTTCCTTCCGCTGTACAACGTTGATACGAGCACACTTTCCGATTATACGATCATTGGAAATCATTGCTTCTACTATTCAATCTATTAAGAAGCTTACTGAAAAATGCACAAAAGAATAATTAATTTTTAACAGTATTCCGCCGCTTTTTGCATTGACAAAAGGTCGGCGGAATATTATTATGGTATTGAGTTAAATGTGACTAACAATTATTTGGAATTTATTTTGATTGTTTGGCGTCTTTTCCGGAGGTATAAGGTGATGAATGTGTCAACCTTCATCGTTCTTGTAATCGTTATCCTGCTCGTGGTTCTATCGGCCCGGTATCTGCTTCGAACCGGACCCTGCGGGGAATGTTCTTCGAAGGACAATTGTCCCGGGAGCTGCAGCAAAATGCCGAAGGATAAAAAGACGAAAGAAAAGATTGCCAGGATCGATGCGTTGATCGACAAACATAAAGCATGTGACAGGAGGAAAGCATAATGCCGCTGACTTTTTGCAGAAGCAATGAGCTGGTTAAGGTGACCCGGGTTTCCGGGAGTCCGGAAGTAAAAAAACATCTTGAGGATCTCGGTTTTGCTCTGGATTCCATGCTTCGTGTGATCTCCATCCAGAACGGAAACGTGATCGTGAATGTAAAGGATTCACGGATTGCCATTGGGCAGAGTATTGCGAATAAAATACAGGTAGAGGTAGTAAAGGTAGCGTGAAAATTGCACTGGCAGGAAATCCAAACTGCGGAAAGAGTACACTTTTCAATGCGATGACAGGCGCCCGGGAATATGTCGGGAACTGGTCCGGTGTAACGGTGGAAAAGAAGGGCGGGAAGCTCCGGGGACATCCCGATGCGGAGGTTGTGGATCTTCCCGGCATCTATTCTCTTTCGCCGTACACGATGGAAGAGGTGGTCTCCCGGAACTTTCTGGTGAATGATGGGCCGGATGTGATCATCAATATTGTGGACGGAACGAATCTGGAGAGAAATCTGTATCTTACGACACAGATTCTGGAACTGGGTACTCCGACAATCGTGGCCGTGAACATGCTGGATGTTCTGGAAAAAAACGGCGGAAAGCTGGATATTCGGAAGCTCAGTGATGTGCTCGGCTGTGAGGTCGTTTCCATTTCCGCATTAAAGAATATGGGCGTTGCAGAGCTTGTGGAAAAGGCAGTGAAACTTGGCGAGGCTGGTAAAGAACAGCCGGTCAGGTTTTCTTTTTCTGTCGAAATCGAGGAAGTTATCTCTTTGGCAGTGAAAAAGCTTACGGATGTTCCGCCGGCACAGAAACGGTTTATTGCCATCAAGGCACTGGAAAAGGATACCAGGCTTGGGGAGCTTACGCCGAACGTTCCGGATGTATCCGAGGAGATAGGCCGCTTGGAAGAAGTCCTGGGGGATGACTCGGAGAGTATCTTTTCCGGCGCACGTTACGAGTTTATTTCCTCAATCATTGATGAGGTGATGATCGGCAGAGAAGTGGGCGGACAGAAACTGTCGCTCTCCGATAAGATCGACCGGACGGTGACGAACCGCTGGCTCGCCATCCCGATCATGATGCTCATTATGGGACTTGTCTATTATCTTACCGTATCCATGATCGGTTCGATTGCTTCTGATTTTACGAGTGATAAGCTTTTTGGTGAGGGCTTTCATTTGTTTGGCATGAACGGAAATCTGGAAGAGGACCGGGAGGCGTGGGAAGCAGGGCTTCTTATGGAAGAACCGGATCCCTCTGATTACGGTGTCTGGATTCCCGGCATTCCGGTTCTTGCGGAAAGAGGGCTTAACAGGCTGCATGTGAAGGGGTGGATGAAAAGTCTCGTTCTCGATGGGGTGATTGCCGGTGTCGGTGCGGTCCTCGGATTCATCCCGCAGATGCTCGTGCTGTTTCTTCTTCTGGCTGTACTGGAGGAATGTGGGTACATGGCCAGGATTGCTTTTGTCATGGACCGGATCTTCCGGCTGTTCGGTCTTTCCGGAAAGGCTTTCATCCCAATCCTGATGGGAACCGGATGTGGCGTTCCCGGGATTATGGCTTCCCGAACGATTGAAAACGAACGTGACCGGCGGGTAACAGTGATCACAACGACATTTATTCCCTGCGGTGCCAAGCTGCCTGTCATCTCGCTCATTGCGGCATCGGTATTCCATAATGTCTGGTGGGTCGGTTGGAGCGCCTATTTTGTAGGAATCGCAGCAATCATCTGCTCGGGAATCATTTTGAAGAAGACAAAGGCTCTCGCCGGAGATCCGGCACCTTTTGTGATGGAGCTTCCGGCTTACCACATTCCGGCTGTCCGTTCGGTGCTCAGGTCCATGTGGGAGAGAGGCTGGGGCTTTATCAAAAAAGCCGGTACGGTCATTCTTCTGGCAACCATCTTTGTATGGGCCGGTTCGAAATTCGGCTGGACAGACGGCTCCTTCGGATTTAGCACCTCGCTTATGCTGGAGGACAGTCTTTTGGGCAAGCTCGGCCATGCCATCCGCTGGCTCTTTGTTCCCCTGGGCTTCGGCTCCGGTTCAATCGGGATTAAGGCTTCGGTTGCGACAATTATGGGTATTTTGGCGAAAGAGGAGATTGTCGGTGTGTTCGGCGTGCTCGATCTGGAGGGCTTCACCAGACTGACTGGCTATGCCTTTTTACTCTTTAACCTGCTCTGTGCGCCCTGTGTTGCGGCAATCGTGGCCATCCGGCGGGAAATGAATTCCCGGAAGTGGACGTGGTTCGCACTCAGCTACCAGTGCCTTCTGGCTTACGTCGTGGCTCTCTGCACCTATCAGTTCGGACGTCTTCTTACCGGAGGCGGATTCACGGTCTGGACGGTCTTTGCTTTTGCGGCAGCCGCCGGCTTCCTGTACCTTCTTCTCCGGCCCGGAAAGAAAGAACAGAAGTAATTCCATGTTGTGCTGAATCCCTGTTTTGTGTATAATATAATTTGGGGAAAAGGGGGATTCAGCAAATGACGAGACAGGATCTATATCAAGCCAACGTGGACAATCAGATTTGGATGGCCTATACCTTACGGGCCGTTTCCAATCCGAACATACTCCGCTACGGCCGTCTGAATGAAAGAAATATCATCCGGTGTCACATCGATGACCGGTATCCCGGTACGGTTCTGTATGATATTCCCACATATCTGAATTTAAATGAATATGTTCACAAGAAGGTGAAGAAAAATCAGGTGCTGGCGATCATCCGCCGGCTTATTTCCGTTGCCGAGGATATTACCGATTCCGGATTTTCCTGGGCGAATATCATCTGGGACTGGAATCTGATCTTTGTTAATCCGACGGATGATGACAACCTTCTTTTCATGCTCGTACCGGAAACGATTCCCGATCCGCCCGAGGGCGAGATTGAGACCCTGATCCGGACCGTGCTTTCCAATGCGCGGTATGAGCTTTCGGAGAACTGCCATTATGTGGCACATCTTCTGACGTCCCTCAATGAGAGCATGAATACAAGGGATATGCTGCAGAGTATGGGCAGTACGGTGAGCAGCCTTTCCGCAAGCTTCCCGAAACGGATGCCGCGGGGCAGAAATATGGGTGCGGCCCAGGGCGATGGACAGCAGCCGCAGCCCGCTTCCTGGGACGATCTTTATAAAAAGAGTACATCGAATCCGCTGGTGGGAAATATGGCACCGTCGATGCCGAGACCCTGTCTCAGGCGTCTGGAAAACGGTGAGGTGATCCCGCTCAGCAAGAACGTTTTTTATATCGGCAAGGATCCGTCGCGGGTGGATTATGTGATCAGCGGGATTGCAGCCGTGAGCCGCCGCCATGCATCCATCTTCCAGGACAGGGGGGCGGTGTATATCCAGGATGAGGATTCCACAAACGGTACATTTCTGGATGGAACGGAACTGGCACCGTATGACAGGCAGCTTCTGGTGAAGGGCGCCATCATCAATATTGCCGGCGTGGAATTACAGTTTGACTATGAGTAAACGGAGGAGAGAAGGGTGTCGGTTTTTCTTTGCGGTAATCTCTGCGAGATCAACGAACAGATTGGCTATATCGCCTATAAGCTGAATGACAACAGCTATTTTTACAATACCGTATTTCAGATTCTGAAGCGGAACAACGAGGGTTGTTTCATCCGCCCGTATAAGGTGGATTTTAACGGCAAAACGGAACTGATCTACGATACGGAGGGACTCGTCAGCATGGAGAAGTTCTTTAAATCCGCCCGTACCGGTGACGGGATGGCGGTTTTGGAAGAGCTTCTCACAAAGCTGTTTGAGGTAGAGAACGGACGCTTTATCCAGATGGAAACGGTGGATATTACAGAGCGTCATATTTTTGTGACCAGAGACGGCCATGTGCGGATCATCACCGTGCCGATGTCAATCCAGAGCACCTACGATACGAAGCGTATGTTTTATGACCAGCTGAAGGCCGTAATGAGCTGGCTCATCGATGGGGCATCCTTCTTGAAGGATGATTATGTAAACCGGCTTCTGGCGGATCTCCGGAACCGGGATATTTCTCCGGAGGAAATCTATACGAATTTCAAAACGAAAAAATACGGCGTTTACCAGCTTGGCTCAGGCGTTCTATCCCAACAGACCGGCTTTCTTCTGCGGAGCCGGAATCCCGGCCTTTATGAGGATATTCCGGTCACTTCCAAGAAGCTGGTGGTCGGCAAGAGCCAGAAGCGTTCCGACGTCGTGATCCGCGCCTATGACAGTATCAGCCGCAGCCACTGCGAGCTCATCCTTTCGGATGGCGTGGTCTATGTGAACGACCTGTCCAGTACCAACGGTACCTTCGTCAACGGTGTCCAGATCCCGCCCAATACATATACGCGTGTGAATCCGGGAGATGAGATAGCCATTGCGGATGCGGTCTATATTCTTGAGGGAGGTATGTAAAGATGAGCGATATCAAAGTTGTCATCGCCGGTATGGATGAGCAGTACCTTTCCTCCCTGGGACTCGGGCTTCTGAAGGAAATCGGTTACAATGTGGATCTTTCCATCATCACGGAGAGAGAGTATTTTGTGAATTTCTTCTCCCGGCCGCAGAATATCGATGTGCTTCTGATCGAGAAGGAACTCATGACGGATGCTATCCAAAGGATGCATATCGAAAGGGTTTTCGTTCTGCAGGATACCGAGGAAACGGAAGATTACGGCCAGAACATGACCGGCATTTTCAAGTATTCCTCCGCAAAGGAGATTTATCATAAGATCGGCGTGATCGCCCAGCCGCTGCAGGGAGGCGGCAGAGCCAGAGAGAACGGACAGACCAGAACTATCCTCGTGTATTCGCCCATCGGCGGTTCGGGTAAGACTATGCTGAGCCTTGCACTGGCGCGGGAGCTGGCCAGGTTTAATAAGAGGGTTCTCTACATCAACATGGAAAGCATCCAGAATTTCCAGTGGGTGCTCCGGTATAAGGATACGGTGGATGCGGATTTCTGTTTTGGGCTGGCACGTCATGATGAAAGCATTGTAAAGGGGAAGAAGGCACTTACTTATATCGGGAATGAAGAGTTTGATTATATCCGTCCGATCGCCGGTTCGACCCTTTCCTATGGCATTAAGAACGAGGACTATGTGTTCCTGATCCGGACTTTTATGCAGACTGGCAGCTACGATTATATCGTGCTGGATACATCCTCGGAGCTGAACCAGTGCAACATGGATATCATGGGGCTTGCGGACAGGGTTGTGACCATTGTCCAGCAGGATGCCATGTCCATTTGGAAGACTGACGGCTTTCTGGATAATATCGATTATTCCGATCAGGAGAAGTTCCTGTTTGTCTGCAACCGTTACCGGGAGTCAAAACGCAATTTCTTCCTGGAAAGCGAATATCTCGGCGGCCAGGGTTTTATCCCGGTGGAATATGTGTATGTCTATGAAAGTGATAACGATGTGGAAATCTTCACCCGCATGGGAAATGAACACATTATGAAAGGCGCGGCGATGTACATCCTGTAGGATTGCGAGAGCAGCGGAGCTGCGAAGCAATCCGTATTATCACAATAACTTTTATTATTTATAGGAGAACACACTATGGAAAAAGTCGTCATGATCCTGGAACTCGTGAACAGGAACGAAGTGCATGACATTGAGGTGCCTCTGGATATATCTGCGAACGATCTCGTGCTTGCACTGAACAAAGCCTATAATCTCGGGCTGGATACAAACAATTTCAGCGAGCGGTATCTCAAGACGGAAAATCCGATCGCGCTTCTGAAGGGCTCCAAGCTTCTCAGAGAATATGATCTCAAAAACGGAACGCGGATCATTATTACAAGGTAAGAAACTGTATGGAATGGCAAAGCAAATTCGTTACGGATTCCAACAAGAGGGGGACGCATGAACTATAATTATAAGATCGTCATTTTCGGCGGCGGCATCTATCAGGAGGCACCGCTGGAAATTACGGAGGACGGTGTTTTTCGTGTAGGAACACACAAAAACTGCAACGTCCGTTTTGACAAGAATCACTTCTTTGAGGATATTGAACTGGATTTTGTTGTGACGGAATCCGGTTGGAAGCTGGACTGCTCCAACAATATCTATATTGATCGTGGCGGAGTTATGAAGCTCCATTCGACCGAACTTACCCACGGTGATACGATCGAGCTGAAGTATTCGCAGACCAAAGCGAAGCTTTTTTCTGTGTCCTTCATGATCGACTTTGATATCCAGGATTATCATTTTGACCGTGTGATCGATATTGCCGGCCGGCAGAGTGTCGTGATCGGCGGAGATCCGAGCTGCGATATCTACATCCTGAGCCCACTTGCCGCGGGCGATACCATGACGCTCATGAATCAGGGCGGCATATTTGGTGTGCAGGATAACGGGTCCCGGAACGGGGTCTATATCAACGGCACCAGAATGTACGAAACCGCCGTGCGGCTGAACGATAAAGATTTCTTCATGATCGACGGCTGCTATTTCTATCTTTCCGGCACAAGAGTCTATACATCCTCCCGGGACGTTCAGATCCGCTCCTTACAGTTTATGGATCTTTCCGAATCCAAATCCCGGTTTACCTATCCCAAATTCGAACGCAACGTGCGTATCCGCCGGGTAATCCCGGATGAGCCGATCGAAGTGCTCGGTCCCAAGGAAGCGCCGCAGAAGGACAGGAAGAGCTTCTGGATGAACATCCTTCCTTCCATTATCTCTCTGATCCTTATGATCGTCATCCGTGGTATGATGTCCCGGAATTCCACCTTTATTATTTACAGTGCGTCCGTCATGGGTATGGGCGTCATCATCTCCATCATTTCGTTTATCCGCGATAAGAAGCAGTACCGGAAGGATGTGGCCGACCGGATTGCCGAATATACGGCCTACGCGAAAGAGAGAGAAGTTGAGATTCAAAAGACGCGCCAGCATGAGCTGGAAATCCTGCGTGAAAAATTCGTGACACTCGATGAGGAAGTAGCCAAGGTGGCTGACTTCAATCCGATGATCTTTGAAAAGAATCCGGATGATGATGACTTCCTTGAGGTCCGTCTGGGTACGGGTACCATCGTCGCACATTCCCAGGTGGAATATAAGCATCAGGAATTCAAGGATCCGTCGGATCCGCTGCTCGATTATCCGGAGCAGCTGGCCAAGGCGTACCGGTTTATTGACGATGCGCCTGTTACACTCGATCTGAAACAGTGCAATGCCGTCGGTTTCGTAGGGCAGGAGAATACGCTCTACGACATGCTGAAAACGGTAACGACGCATATTACGGTTTCCCACTTCTATGAGGACGTCCGGTTTTACTTCCTGTTCCGCGAGGAGGACCTGATGAAGTTTTATAACCTCCGCTGGCTGAAAAATGCCACTGATGAGAGAAGCGGTGTCCGGAACTTCATGTACGATGAGGAGAGCCGGAAGAATATTCTGGAGATTTTGTATAAGGAGCTGGTTCGCCGCGAGGGTGCACTCGAAGAGAATGAGCACGGGGAGACCAATTTCAATGATGTCCTTGTATTCTCACTGGATACGGAGGAACTGAAATCCCACCCGATCTCCAATTTCTTCAGCAAGGCCGCATCGCTCCATTTCCGGTTCATCTTCTTTGAAGCGGCAAAGGAACTTCTGCCCATGGCCTGCGACCGCGTGATCTATCTGAATGCGGAGCGGGGCAATAACGGTGTGATCGTCGATGCCCACAACGGCGATAACCAGCAGAAATTCATCTATAAGACAATCACGGATATGAACCTCAAGGGCATCGTGGACAAGCTGGCCAATACCTATGTGGAGCAGGCCAGTCTGGAAAGCACGCTGCACAATATTACGCTTTATGAGATGCTGGGCATCCTGCAGGCCGACGATATCGACCTCAGCGAGCGCTGGCAGAATTCCCGTGTCTACGAGACCATGGCGGCGCCGCTC
>CACYDN010000262.1 GCA_902773185.1 uncultured Lachnospiraceae bacterium
CGCGTTGCGCTGATATCATTGGCCAGAAGAAATCCCTTTCCGGCAAGCTTTGCCGCAAGCTCTGTGGATTTCCCGCCCGGCGCCGCACATAGATCCAGCACTCGGTTCCCCGGTTTTACGGGAAGAAGCGCTGCCGGAAGTGTTGCGGAAGGCTCCTGCAAATAGTAAAGACCCGCATAATAAAAGGGATGCCGGGACGGCTGGTCCCGGTCGGCATCATAATAAAACCCGTTTTCACACCAGGGAACAGGCCGCAAAGCAAACGGAGAAACTCTGTCGAATTCCTCCGTATCCAGCTTCAGTCTGTTCACTCTGAGCGCGTGCGAAAGGTTCTTCTCAAGACTTTCCGCGTACGCGGAAACCCCATCGGAACCTAGCTGTAATTGTAATCTTTCCGTAAACTCTGCGGGAAGCTTCATAAACATCCTCTTTTCGTCAGACTGTCCGAAGACGACTCTCATATGATTTTCATATCTTCCGCGTCAGACAGTCTGACATTTATTGATCATTCTCACTGATTCCGGAAATCTCGTCGAAAAGCGCCTCTTTATTCACATTCACCCGGTAATACAGGAAATCATATTCCTTCTGGAAATCCTCGCGACCGGGATAGGCTTTCATAAGCATGTCCATCTTTTCCAGAGCGGTTGCAAAATCATTCGGAGATCGTTTTTCCGTCAGCACGACTTCATTATACAGAAGTAGGTCACGATAAAGCGTATCCTCTGCGGTAAGCCCCTTCTGAATTTCATCGGCCGCCCGATCAAGATTGCCATTCGAAAGATCCATACTGGACATAATATATGCCATATAAGTATTCATACCGTAATGCTGTTCATAATCCGAAAAAGCATTTCGCATGCCTTCCTCATCTCCGGCATTATAACAGGCAACGCCCAGATAAAGCCCGAGCTGATGCTCCCCCGCTTCCACCGCTGCGGAAAGTGTCGGAATAAGTTCCGTCAGGTCGGATTCATTGGATTCCAGCGCCTGCATGGCCTCGCTGAGGCTGACCATGGAATTTAGCCAGATATCATCCTTTGCATCATGTTCTCCGGCCAGAATCTGCTTATATAGTTTTGCCGCTTCCGCGTAACGTTCCAGATGAAAAAGAGATGCCGCCTTATACATCCGGCAGTCCAGATCGATGTCCTCGGCCATCCACTGGTCTTCCTTCAGGGCACTGTCCATATGGGCAATACAATCCTCATAATGACCGCCCTTATAGGCCTTGATTCCTCTTTCCCGGAAACGCTTTTTTTCGGAGTGAAAGCCGTTCCACAGGAAAACGGCAATTCCGACAGCCAATGCAGTAAAAACGACCGTAAAGATGATCAGATTCCTTCGAACCGTTCTCTCTCTTCGTTCAAATTCCTGCCGTTTTTTTATGGCCTCTTCCGTTTGAATTCTTTCATCATCAATCATGCTTCCAGCTCCGCTCTCAGTGTTTTCTCGGCAAAGCGCCAGGAATCCTTGCACATCCGTTCCAGATCAAGCTCCGCCTTCCAGCCAAGCTCTTCATATGCCTTCGCGGGATCCGCATAGCAGGTGGCAATATCACCGGGGCGGCGCGGTTTGATGGAATAAGGAACCTTGAGACCGTTCGCCGCCTCAAAGGCCTTCACAATATCCAAAACGCTGTAGCCGTTACCGGTTCCCAGATTATAGATATTGACACCGTTTGCCGCCATCATTTTTTTGATTGCTGCCACATGTCCCTTGGCCAGATCCGTTACATGGATATAATCTCTCACGCCCGTACCGTCCGGCGTATCGTAATCATCACCGAAAACGCCCAGCTCCGGCAGCTTGCCGAGCGCAACCTGCATAATGTAAGGCATCAGATTATTCGGAATTCCGTTCGGGCTTTCTCCGATGAGACCGCTCTCATCCGCACCGATGGGATTGAAATACCGAAGAAGAACAACACTCCATTCGGGATCCGGGATGGTAAGGTCGGAAAGGATCCGTTCCAGATACAGCTTTGTCGTACCGTAGGGATTCGTTGTGGAAAGCGGGAAATCCTCGCGGATCGGCACGGTTTCGGGAGATCCGTAAACCGTGGCGGATGAGGAAAAGATGATCCGCTTCACGTTATATTTGGTCATCAGTTTTACCAGATTGATCGTACCGGAGATGTTGTTTTCATAATATAGAAGCGGCTTCTGGACTGATTCTCCGACAGCTTTGAGTCCGGCAAAATGGATCACGCCGTCAAACTGATGCGCCTGAAAAATCGGTTCCATCTCCTCGGGCTTCAGCATATCCGCCTGATAAAACAGCGGACGTTTACCGGTGATTGCTTCGATCTTATCCAGCGTCTCAATCTTGGAATTGTATAAATTATCAAAGATCACGACTTCCGCGCCGGTCTTTAAGAGTTCAACTACGGTATGGCTTCCGATATAGCCGGTACCGCCCGTTACAAGAAATTTCATAGAAGGCTCC
This sequence comes from uncultured Lachnospiraceae bacterium, assembly GCA_902773185.1. Classification (GTDB taxonomy): domain Bacteria; phylum Bacillota; class Clostridia; order Lachnospirales; family Lachnospiraceae; genus Eubacterium_Q. The sequence continues at coordinate 2,449 of CACYDN010000262.1, forward strand.
TCCTTATTCTTGACGAGAAGGTCTCATTTATGGTATATTTGCAGATGACGCCGGCATGTCGGAATTGGCAGACGAGACAGACTCAAAATCTGTTGCGGTTCACCCGCGTGTGGGTTCGACCCCCACTGCCGGCATCTTTTTTATTGCTTTCGGCTCATTCAGATGGCCGAATATCCGATTGCTTCTAACAGGCAATTAGAATTCCTCATCCGAAAGCGCATCCATGGTATCCTCAACGAGCTTGTTTTCCTCCTCGGTGGGGCCTTTCTTTTTATTCAGATAATCGGTAACCTTTTCCTTCACCGTGGGAATCATATCCATCACCTTGGAAAGTGCACTTGCTTCTCCGCTGGCAACCGGAACGATCCGGACATCACCATCCTGTACGACCAGAACAGCTGTGGGGGAAAGCTTACCCCCCATACCGCCTCCTGCAGAATTGCTGCCGCGGCCGTTGGCTCCGTAAGCGCCTGCACCCATACCGATATTCACATCCACGAGCGGAATAATGGTCATGTTATCACCTACGCGGATCGGTTCGCCAACAACTGTTTTGGAAGCCAGAAAAGCATCCATTCCTTTAAAAATTGAACCAACTGTACTGCTGAAATCGCCGTTTGCCATTTTATTATCCTCCATTTATCTAGATTTCTCAATCAATCAGATTTTCTTTGCCATCTTCAGGGTTTTCCATGTACTGGGTGAAAGTGCAAGCCCGATCGCCGGGAACAGGAAACGGAACAAATAGATCCGGCCACGAATATCAAAATTCCCTTCCATC
>CACYDN010000263.1 GCA_902773185.1 uncultured Lachnospiraceae bacterium
GCGGGAGCTTTTGCTCCCGCCCATTTTTCTGTTTGCTGACCTTGTTTCCTTTACTGGTTTTTACCACTCTTCATATCCGTAGAAATCCAGGACTTCGAAGGTGATTACGTTGCCCTCGAGGACGATGGAATCCTTTTCTTCGGCGTCGCATATGTCGGCGAGCCAGCCTTCCACATGGTTTTCTTCCTCAAAGGTGATATCTCTGAAGTAGGTCTTTCTCATATATTTGAAGGCTTTTTTAGCGTCGTGTACGGACTGGAAGATAACGAAGCTGTGGGACTTTCCGTCATTGGCCTTGCCGCTGCCGTAGCATCTGATACATTCGATGCCGTTCACATCGCTGTCCCATTCCTTAAGCTTTTCATAACCGTATTTCTCTTCGAGGTCATCCACGGTGGTCAGTCTTACGGTCTGGGTTCCTTCGTCAGCCTGCGCATCCTTTTTTACAAAGAAGAAGATTGTGATGGCAGCCGCGATGGCACACAGGAAAAGCGAAGTAAAGAGGATGATCTTTGCGGCTGATCTGCGCTTTTTCGTTCCGGCAGCGGATACAGGTATAGATGCAGGCACATAACCCGCACCGCCCGCGAACATATTACTGTTCATATTGTTATAACCCGTTACGAGCGGAACGTTAAAGGTATCATATTCTGCTTCGGGGATGTATCTCATTTTGTTGATATATGTATAATTCATAAGGCAGGCTCCTTTTCTTACTTATTTTTGCAAACGTTCCATGATGCAGTCGTTTGATTTCCTGTTTATGTTCTGATATTGGATATACGCACCGGAAAATCATTTTTATGGATATTTATTCAGAAATATAATTCTCAGACAGTTTGCTGGTTAATTTAAAAATTGTTGTATCGGAATCTTTTTTTGTGCGAAACCATGTCTAAATCTCATCTAAAATAGCACATTTAGACAAGGTTTGCGCGAAACCATGTCTAAATCTCGTCTAAAAACATACATTTAGACAAACTATAAACGAAACCTTGTCTAAATGTGCTTATTATGGTATGATTTAGACAAGGTTATGAGGTTTATCTGTTTGAAACGAAACACAAAATCGGAGAGGGAGGATGTCAAAATGCATACTGCCGAAATTATCGGAAGAGAATATGAGTGGGATACCCTTGAAGAGCGTGTGAGCAGAGATGAAGCGCAGCTGATCGTTGTATATGGAAGGCGGCGCGTCGGAAAAACATATTTCATCAATGAATTCTTTCATCACCAATTTGATTTTAAGTTTACCGGAATATATAAGCAGCCTGCCAAGGTTCAGTTGTTTGGATTTTCCGAGGAGCTGAGCAGACAAAGCGGGGAGAAGCATCCGGTACCTCAAAATTGGATTAATGCGTTTTCTATGTTACGGGAATATTTGGAAGCAAAGCCGGAGAAGGAAAAACAGGTGGTGTTTTTTGATGAGATTCCCTGGATGGATACTCCGCGTTCCGGTTTTCTTTCTGCGTTTGAGCGGTTTTGGAATTCATGGGGGAGTGCCAGACATAATCTGATATTTGTAATCTGCGGTTCCGCAACCTCCTGGATGGTGGAGAATATTGATCAAAACAGAGGGGGGCTTTATAATCGCGCGACCTGCAGGATGTATCTGAAACCGTTTAATTTATATGAAACAGAAAAATATTTGCAGAGCCGGGGAATCATCTGGACGAGATATAAAATAGCTGAGTGTTATATGATCATGGGAGGCATTCCGTATTATCTGAGTCTGCTCCGGCCCGACCTTACGTTTGAACAAAATATCGACAATATCTTTTTTAAGGATAAATCGGAACTTTTTGATGAATTTAATAATCTGTATCATACGCTGTTTAAAAACAGTGCGGATTATATCAGGGTTGTTGATGTATTAAGTACAAAAAAGAGCGGATATACACGAGATGAGATTGTAGCAAAAACCAGGCTGGCCAATAATGGGAATCTGACCAAAATACTGAATAATCTGGAATATTCCGGGTTCATCCGTATTACAAGAATGTTCAATAAAAAGAAAAAGGATATGGTTTATCAGCTGGCGGATTACTTTACGGCGTTTTATTATAAATATATAAAGGATAACTATGGTGCGGATGAACATTTCTGGTCAAATTCCGCAATGAGTCCCATGAGAAATGCGTGGGCCGGTTTCACCTTTGAACAGCTTTGCCGGGATCATGTGAGACAGATCAAAAAAAAGCTGGGTATTTCCGGCATTTTGTCCGATGTGACCTCATGGAGAAAACAGAAGGACGAAGAGAGTGATGGAGCAGAGATTGATCTTCTGATCGACAGGCGGGACCGGGTGATCAATGTTTGTGAGATCAAATATGCAAACGGAGAATATGTGATCGATAAAGAGTATAACAGGGCTCTCAGGAACAAGGTTGAGACATTCAGACATGCAACGGATACGAAAAAAGCGCTTCATCTGACCATGATCACAACGTACGGTGTAAAACGGAATATGTACGGAAATGAGATTGTTTTTCAGGTTACACTGGATGATCTGTTTGAGAACGGAGAATGATACGTGAAATATATTTATAGATTTGCTGACCATTTGATCAGTGTTGATTCTGTGCATGATGAAGTCCATAAGCTTTGTTCGCTGTATCGGGTGGATGTGCCGACGGATACAGTCCAAACAGGGGAGATTCCGTTGGATTCTGACAATGCTTTTTTGCAGGATTTTGATGCACCGGTCGATTTCGCAGTTAAAACGACGCAGGCGGATATCGACTTTGAGCGGGCACGGTCCGAACAGAGCAGAGAGAATCCGGGCTTTATCCAGGCGGATGCCTATCTGGAAACGCTGGCGGTATACCGGAAGATTGCGGAAAAGATGCCGGACTACGGAACGGTTCTCTTTCATGGCTCTGCGATCGCGGTGGATGGTGAGGCGTACATCTTTACGGCAAAGAGCGGGACCGGAAAATCCACGCATGTCAGGCTCTGGCGTGAGATGCTGGGGGACCGGGCGGTGATGGTGAACGATGATAAACCGCTGATCCGGATTGCTCCGAAATGTCCGGCGAGAGTAACGGAAGTGGAGATTCCGTCCGATACGGCAGATGATTTAAATCAAAGAAAAGAGACTGGAAATGATGTTGAGAAATCGCCGGGAATACAACTTGCGGATTGTACGAAAGAAAGAATCATGGTCTACGGTACCCCCTGGGATGGGAAGCACAGGCTGAGCACCAATATTGCGGTTCCGGTGAAGGCTATCTGTATTCTGGAGCGCGGCGAAACGAACCGGATCGAACCGATTGATGTGAGGCGGGCCATGCCCATGCTGCTCCAGCAGACCTACAGGCCGATCAATCCTCTGCAGATGGCCAAGACGCTGCCGCTGGTGGATCGGCTCGCAGCCGGCACACCGCTCTACCGGTTACATTGCAACATGGACCCGGATGCGGCACGGGTGGCATATGAGGGGATGTGTAAGCCGGGCTGAACAAAATGGGAGAAATATAGAGGAACGTATTTCGGTATCGGTTGACGATTGAGATTGGAAAAACTCTGTAAAAAACCCAGAGTCGAAGATTCGAGGTTTTAAACAGTCCGCCAGGGACCGATGAAAGACGAAAATAGAAACAGTGATAAGAACGGAGACAGGAGAAAGGTATGAAACTAAAAAAAGATTTTATCTCACATAACACAGACACGGAAACACTTCTGGTAGCAGCCGGGGGCGCCAAGTTCACGGGTATTGTCAGAGGAAACAAAACCTTTGGCACCATTCTGGAGCTTCTGAAGAAAGATAGGAGCCGGGATGAGATCGTGAAGGCAATGCGCACGAAGTACGATGCACCGGAGGGAGCCATCGAGAAGGATGTGGATAGAGCCATCCGTGAGCTTCGGAAGATCGGCGCGCTGGAGTAATTGAAACGTCAATTACTCCAGCGTACCGTGCTATATGAATGCGGATGTGCAGTATTGTAAACAGACTGAAGCAAAAGCGTTGTCTGCCGGGGGTGTGAATAACTATGAATGAAAAGAAAAGCCGATCCATCGAAGAATATCTTCACACCACGGGCCATCTGACCTACAGGAACGTGGGTGTAAGCATGCTTCCTCTGCTGCGTCAGGGGCGTGACCTTTTTACGCTTGAAGCCTATCGGGGAAGCGGCCTAATGGTGAATGATGTGATCCTGTTCAAACGAAGCGATGGGAAATATGTTCTGCACCGCCTGATCCGCATCCTGCCGGATGGAACCTATGAGACGATGGGGGATAACTGCGTGACCAGCGAGAAGGGTATCCGGGAGGAGAATATTCTCGGCGTAATGACATCCTTTGACCGCAAGGGAAAAACCATCCGTGTGGATAACCGGTGGTATCTGCTTTATGTAAAGGTATGGCGTTTCCTGACGCCTGTGCGGGTGAGAAGGAAGCGGATTCGAAACCGGGTGGTTAGGATCATCCGGAAGTTTGTTCCGAGACGATGATTTAATTCTTTCTGGGAGAATAACAACGAAGTTTTCGTGGGTGTCCTCCTCAGTAAAGAGGGCTTCGGTGGAATGCGGCGGAATTGTGGAAAAAGAAACAACAGATTAGGCAGGTAAGATGAAAGAAAAAGACAGGGATGCGCTCCGGTACATCAGCCGCGTGTCCGGAAAGGGAAAAGTACATATTGTGACACTCCTGCTCGTGCAGATGATCCTGGGGGCGAGCAGTGTTTTTTATGCGCTTCTTTTTCGGAACGTGATTGATGCGGCAACAAGTCATGACAGGAGCAAGCTGGTACAGACCCTGCTTTTTCTGGTTGGCCTTGTGGTATTGCAGATCACGCTCCGGGCGGTGACCCGGTTTGTTCGGGAATATGCAAAGGCCGGCTTTGAAAATGCCTTCAAGAAACGGCTTTTCTCTGTGATCCTGCAGAAGGATTACGGAACGGTTACGGCAAGGCATTCGGGTGAATGGTTGAACCGGCTTACATCGGATACAGCGGTAATCGCCGATGGCCTTGCGGATATCCTGCCGGGGCTCGCGGAGATGATGACAAAGATGATCGGTGCGGTGATCATGATCCTTGTGATCGAACCCGGGTTCGGGCTGATCCTGATTCCGGGCGGTCTTCTGCTGGTTCTTTTGACATGGCTCTTCCGCAAAAGACTTAAACGGCTTCATAAAGAGGTACAGGAATCGGACGGCCGCGTGCGGATATTCCTGCAGGAGCATCTGGAAAGCCTGATGATCATAAAATCCTATGCCACGGAGAAAAAGAGCGGCCGGGCAGCCGAAGACAGGATGGAAGCGCATAGAGAGGCGCGCCTCAGACGGAATCACTTCTCCAATCTCTGCAACATCGGGTTTGCGGCGGCCATGAACGGTGCATATTTTCTGGGTGTTTTCTATGGCGCCTATGGTATCTATCAAGGAAAGATTACCTACGGAACGATGATGGCACTCCTGCAGCTCATCAGCCAGATTCAGACGCCGTTCGCCAATATTTCCGGATATCTGCCGAAGTATTATGCGATGGTGGCCAGTGCGGAGCGTCTCATGGAGGCGGAGGCTTTTCCGGATGACGGTGCAGGCGCTTCAGAATCACGCAGCGAAAATAATACAGCAAAGGTGCGAAATGAAGCTGCTGGCAGGCAGGTTTCCGGATTGCATGCCGAGTCTGCCGGACTGGGGGATAACACATGGATTGAAATCGGTCTCAGCGACGCATCGTTTTCGTACATCAATTCGGTGAGGGAAGACATGTCCGACAGTCCGGTCCCCGTTTTCGAACACATGAGCCTCTCTGTTCGTAAGGGAGAGTATGTTGCCTTTACAGGGGAATCCGGATGCGGCAAGAGTACAGTTCTGAGGATATTAATGAGTCTTTATGCGCTGACAGGGGGAGAGCGGTATATTCAGTTTTCAGATGGCGGGTCTGCGGGGGCTGTCAGGTTACAGGAGCAGGTTGCTGATTTGCACAATTCGGAAATGCAGAAAACTGCGGAAAATCGTGACGCGCTCGACTGGCGCTACCGGTCTTTATTTGCCTACGTCCCGCAGGGAAATCTTCTGATGAGCGGCAGCATCCGGGAAGTCGTGACGTTTTCCGATGCTTTTGAAAAGTCCGGCGTTAGAAGAACGAATCCGGAATCGGAAGGTATTGATCCGCGGACTGCAGAAAATCAGACGGACAGAATATACCGGGCGCTGGAGATTGCCTGTGCGAAAGAATTTGTTCAGGCACTTCCGGATGGCATCGAAACCGTTCTGGGAGAGCGCGGCGCAGGTCTTTCGGAGGGGCAGATGCAGAGGCTGGCCATAGCGAGGGCCATCTATTCGAACAGACCGGTTCTGCTTCTTGACGAAGCAACCAGCGCGCTGGATGAGGATACCGAGGCGCGTCTTCTGGAAAACCTCCGGGCCATGACCGACAAGACAGTGATCATCGTAACGCACAGAAAAAAAGCACTTTCCATCTGTGACAGGGAAATTCCGTTTACGCAGTCGGCACATGATAAGCGGATATAACCGAAAAAATATAAAACCGAATGAGATGGTACTCGGATATTCCGGCGAGAAACAGGAAACAAATAAAAATAAAATGCGAAAAATGATGACTATCATCCATGATTGCTGTACAATAGAAGTGTAGTCGGAAGATCGTTTTGAGGTTTATATGAGTAAGAAGGAACAAAAAAAGATAATGGGGAATCCGGTCCGGTCGCGCGTGGTCCTGGGCTTCCTTTTTGTTAGTTTTCTGGCCGTAGCGGGATTTGCCCAGCAGATGATCCGCGGCTTTGACGGGATGGACAGCACATGGTCCTACAGTACGGGTTTTGAGATCATGGGTATCTGGATCTGCTCTATCATCCTGATGAGCTGTGCGCAGAACGCGGATCATCCGGAAAGTCAGACGCGAATCTTTATCCCGCCGATCATCACCTGCGCCATCTGTCTCTTTTTGGATGAGTGTGCCTGGCTGGTACAGGGCATCCCGGAATACAGGCTTGTGAACTGCATTCTGAATGCGTTTCTGCATATCGCCTATTATACGACCGGACTCATTTTCTGGACGTATATTTATAAAACGCTGCACTATCGGAGCAGACTGACCAAAATCTGCAACTGGATATTCCTGGTGCTTTATTTGATCCTCTGTATCCTTTGTATTTTGGATATTTTCCTGCCGATTTTCTTTACCGTGGATTCTGCGGGTATGTATACCAGAGCATCACTTTACCGGTTCCGGCCGATTCTCTATCTGGCACTGGTGCCGTCCTGTATTGAACTTTTTATCAAATCCGATTCATCTGCCAGAACAAAGAGTGCTACGGGCTCCATGGTGATGCTTCCTTTACTGGCGGAAATCGTGACCTTTCTGAAGTTCGGTGTATCCATGAAGCCGGCGGCCATCCTGCTTTCGATTCTCATCAATTACGGACTGGTCATTTCCACACGTGAAAAGAGATATGCGGTTACGCAGAATGAACTGAACATTGCTTCGAAGATTCAGATGAATCTGCTGCCGAACATCTTCCCGGCGTATCCGGAAAGAAAGGATTTTGATGTTGTGGCTGCCACGATTCCGGCAAAGGAAGTGGGCGGAGATTTCTATGATTTCTTTATGATCGATGAGAATCACATCGCCATTCTGATTGCGGATGTTTCGGATAAAGGAATCGGTGCGGCGCTGTTTATGACGATCTCCAAAATCATCGTAAAGACCAGAACCCAGCTCGGCGGTACGCCGTCCGAGATTCTGAAATATGTGGATGAGCGGATTTCGGAGAAGAATGATGCGGGAATGTTTGTTACACTCTGGCTCGGTATCATTGATCTCAAAACGGGACACGTGGAGTGCGGCAATGCCGGGCATGATTATCCGGCCATCATGCATGATGGAAAGTTTGCGATCGAAAAGAATATCCATGGGTCACCCATCGGCTTTCTGCCCGGTATGGCTTTCCCGAGCTATTCCTTCGACCTGAAACCGGGTGACCGGATCTTCCTGTATACGGATGGTATCGTGGAAGCAAAGAACCCGGAGTCTGTTCGTTTTGGCACGGAAAGGATGCTGGAGGTGCTGAATGCACATCCGGGCGCCAGTGACAAAGAACTGATCGAGCTGGTCAATCAGGCTGTGGGTGATTTTGTAAAGAGCGAACCGCAGTTCGATGATATGACAATGCTGAGCTTCACCTATTTTAAAAAATAAAATGTAACGATAGGAAAATGGACAGACAGATCCGTCCCCTTTGGTTCAGAAACAAAACGGAAAGGGAAAAAATGAAAGCGATTGAAATCGATCACTTGACAAAGAGCTATGGCAGCGCACGGGGGATCCGTGCGCTTAGTCTTTCTGTGGATACAGGTGATTTTTACGGTTTTATCGGACCGAACGGTGCGGGAAAATCGACGACCATCCGCACAATCCTAGGTTATATCAAACCGACTTCGGGCAGTGCGAAAATCCTGGGGCTGGATATTCAGACCGGAATCGATGAAATTCATAAACGGACAGGCTACCTGCCGTCGGAAATCAATTTCTACAAAGGCATGCGTGTCCGGGAGGTCATCCGGTATTCTGCAAAGCTAAGAGGGGTTAACTGTGACAAGGAAGCGGAAAAACTCTGCGAGCGGCTGGATCTGGACCGGAATAAGCGGGTAGAGGAGCTTTCTCTCGGAAACCGGAAGAAAGTAGGCATCATCTGCGCCGTGCAGCACCATCCGGAGCTTTTGATCCTGGATGAACCGACTTCGGGACTGGATCCGCTGATGCAGAGAGAATTCTTTCAAATTCTGACAGAGGAGAACCGGCGGGGCGCGACCATCTTCTTTTCTTCCCATGTACTTTCGGAGGTGCAGGAACACTGTCGGATGGCTGCGTTTATCCGGGACGGTCAGATCATCATTGCGGATCAGGTGAAGAATCTCAAGAAAACCGGTGCAAAGAAGGTAATGGTTTCCGGCAGTGTGAACCTGAATCAGCTGCAGGGTGTGGCGGATCATATTGAGAAAACGCCAAGCGGCAATCATACGAGCTTCCTTTATCACGGGGACATAAAGGCACTTCTCGGATTTTTGGCCGAACAGGATATCCGAAATGTGAATATCACGGAGCCGAGTTTGGAAGAAATCTTTATGAACTACTATGATACAAAGAATGATTCGGGAGAGAGTGAGAATAAAGGGGAAGAACATGACAATTTGTAAACAGGAAATCCGGTCGCAGAAGATGATGCTTCTCATTTGGGGCGGCGCCATCGGTGCATTTGTTGCCATCTGTGTATTCCTATTCCCGCAGATGGGGAAGGAGGCGGAGAAGGCTTCGGAAATGTTTTCCTCCATGGGAAGCTTCTCGGCAGCCTTCGGTATGGATAAGCTGGATATTGGTACGATTGCCGGTTTCTATGCGGTAGAAAGCGGCAATATTCTGGGAATCGGCGGGGCGTTCTTTGCGGCTATTCTCGGTATATCGGCTTTGATGAAAGAAGAGAAGGAGAGGACGGCGAGTTTTCTCTTCATGCATCCGGTTTCGCGGAAGCGGGTGGTGACGGAAAAACTCATCAGTACCGGTGTGATCCTCCTCTTTCTGAATGTGATCATCTTTTTGTTTTCGCTGTGCTCGCTCATGGCAATCGGTGAATTGGGCGCACTGAAGGATATCGGTATGATTCATGTGGCACAGTTTTTGCTTCAGCTGGAGATTGCCGGAATCTGCTTCGGTATTTCTGCCTATATTTCACGGGGGGGAATCGGAATCGGAATCGGGCTCGCGGCGATGCTGTATTTCCTGAATATCGTTGCGAACATGACAGAAAGTGCGAAGGTTCTGAAGTACATAACACCGTTCGGTTTTACGGAAGGCTCGGAGCTGATCAGTACCCACAGAATCGAACTGAAGTACCTGATCCCGGGGATGGTTTTGATGGTGATCGGAATTATACTCGGATATATGAAATATTTGAAAAAGGACCTGTCGGAGTAAGAGGAAGACGCCGCATTAGACATGAAATTCTGTGAATGTTGTATAAGTAGGAGAAATAGCAAAAGCGCCTGCGGAATTATCCGCAGGCGCTTTGTTACGCTTTGTAATTGGATATAAGTCCTAAAACCTTAGAACTTACCTGCCTTTGCAGCTTCTTCGATGGAAACGGCTGTGGAAACAGTCATACCAACCATCGGGTTGTTACCTGCACCGATCAGACCCATCATCTCAACGTGAGCCGGAACGGAAGAGGAACCTGCGAACTGTGCATCGCTGTGCATACGGCCCATGGTATCGGTCATACCGTAGGAAGCCGGACCTGCAGCCATGTTATCCGGGTGAAGGGTA